>CAXGRO010000152.1:0-10480 GCA_964012055.1 uncultured bacterium | reverse complement strand
TTGAATGGCGGCCAGGGCGGCGAGCAGGGCTTTGATGTAGCCGACGGCGTAGGAAAGGGCCTGGCCCGAGTCGGGGCCGTCGCCTTCTAGGGAGAAGATATGGTCGGGGTTGATGCAGCCGTCGAAGCCCACTTTGTGCAGTTCGAGCAGGATTTTAAACATGTTCATGTCGCCGTCGTCGAGCAGCACTTCTTCGTAGGCACCGGCAGTGGCCAGGCTGGCGCGCACGTTGCGGAAGTGCACCATAAAGATGCGGCCCTTGCGGCCGTAGTTGTGGATCTCGTCGAGCACCAGGGGCAGGCCGCCGGCCTCGGCGCGGGTGCCGCAGCAGTAGAGGTAGCCGACGCAGCGGTGCGGGAAGGCGTCGATGATGCGGTGGAAACCCAGTCCGCCGAAGGGGGTGTCGGGCAGAGGAATGTCGGAGGGGTGCATGGCCAGCTTGATGTCGTAGTCTTCGGCGACGGGAACCAGGCGCTGATAGGCGCGGCAGAAGTGATCCCACCAATTGTCCAGCGCTTCTTTGCTGGGCGGTTTGCCGCTGGTGTGGTCCCACACGTGGGCGCGGCGGCCGCGCAGGTCTTCCTTACTGAGTTGGGCGAGTTTTTTGGGATCGACGTGGGCCAGGGTATCGCCGCCGCCTTGAAAGCCGCCGCGGTGGGTGGAGCGGTAGTGGGTGAGCAGATGGTTGAAGGTGTCGCCCTCAAAGCGCTGGCGGGCGATGGGCAGGCCGGCTTCGCCAAAGACTTTGAGGGCGTTGACGGCGTTTTCTATGTCTTTCTCGCCGCCCTCCTGGTCGAGGAAGTAGCGCTCGGTGACGTCGGGCAGGGTGACGCGGTTGATTTGCAGGCCCCAAGAGTGGACTAACTTTTTGATTTTGAGCAGTTCGTCGAGGTCGGGGTATCCCTGTTCTTTGACGCCGGGAAAGGAGTCGCCGCTGCCGAAGTCGAGGCAGTCGACACCTAGTTGGGTGATTTTTTTTAGGTAGGAGGGGGAGAGGCTGTGGCAACTGGCGGAGATGCGCATCATGTCGACGTTAGTTCCTGATGTATTTTCGTTTATTAGTTTTGCGGAGAATGAGCTAGGGCTCATCCCCTAACCCTTCTCCGCGAACGTAGCTTTGCTACGCTGACGGAGATATGGTATACCTAGACGCGTTCGGGGTATTCGCGGCCTCGCAGGAGGGGATAGTTGGGTTTGTCTTCGGGAGCGGCGGTCCAGCGGCATTGGGCGCTCATGTAGTGGGTGGCCAGGCCGCGGCGGTAATCGGGCGTGTTGTTGGGGCCGGAGCGGTGCAGCAGCAGACTGTGATGGAAGGAGCAACTGCCGACAGACATGACGATGGATTTTTCGCGGGTGGTGTCGATGGCGTCGTCGGGAATGCGTTTGTCCTGGCGGTCGCCGACCATCCATGTTTCGCTGTGGTCGACCAGGCCTTCTTTGTGGCTGCCGGGGATGACCCAGAGGCAGCCGTTGTCGAGGGTGACGTCGTCGAGGGCGGCCCAAATGGTGATGATGTTCATGGGGTCGATGTTGAAATAGGCCGAGTCCTGGTGGTAGGTTTTTTCCATGCCGCCGGGGGGTTTCATAAAGAGTTGGTCTCCGAATTGCTTGAGGTCGGGGCCCAGCAGGCCTTCCATGGCGTCGAGGAAGGCGGGGGTGCGGGCGTGTTCGGCAAAGAGGGGGTCGTAGATGGAGCAGGAGTTGATTTTGCGCAGGCTGTTTATGTTGCGCTCCTTGCCGGTGGCGCCGGGTTCGTATTCGACGGACTCTTCGGGGAAGTCGGTGCGACCGGCGGCAATATCGTCGATGCGCTGGACCAGGGCCTGGACCTGGTCGGGAGAGATGAGGTCTTCGACGACGAGGTAGCCGTCGCGGTCAAATTGGTCGATCTGGTCTTGGCTGAGTTTCATGATAGCTCCTTAAGAAGTGGCGTAGCGGTGGCTGTCGATCCAATAGCCCCAGAGGATGAGCAGCCACTGCGCTTGGCCCACCCAGGCCAGGTCGGCGACGCTGGGAGGAGGGGGGCAAAGAGGTTGGCAAAATATACGAGAATTAGAAAACCGAGCAGGGCCCACAGGCCCAGGGAGCCGATGCGGTCGCGGGCGTGGGTTGTGCGCAGGTAGAGGCGGACGCCGAAACCGAAGATGAGCAGTTCGACGACAAGGGTGGCCCACAGCGAATTCCACAGCCCAAAGGCGACTAATAGTGCGCCGCCGGGGTAGAGCGTCAGATCGGGGCGTTGGGTTGCCAGGTCGAGCAGCCAGTGGCTCACTACGGCCACGGCGCAGCGCGTAATACGCCAGGGCAAAGATCAGGCCCCAGCCGACCACGGCCAGCAGGCTGTGCGAGATGGGATAGTGGGTGAAGTTGAGGGGGGTAACGCGCGTAATGCCGGGCGCAATTTCAACATGTTCGAGGCCGAGCAAAAGCAGCGACGGCCACAGTAGGTCGATGAATTGGGCGGCGAGAAAGAGCGTGCCCAAGGAGAGCTTGGGATCGGCCGATTTGAAGCCCAGCCCCACGCCAAAGTGTCCGACAAACATGATTCCCCCTCACTTGTTGCGCCAGTTGATATTGGTAATACAATGTCGGCCTCTTGTCAATGATAAGGTGGCGAGACTCCTTGACATAGGACTCGATCTGAAGCTTATTTCGACCCTATGAAAAAACAAATAATAGGTTTGCTTTTATTGGGGTTTGTCGCGTCGTTGGGGGGCTGCGGCGGCCAGGGCGAAGACCAGCAAGTTATCCGCGTGACCCGCAATATCGGCGGCCGCGCCGGCTTCCAAAAACACTGGGACATCTGGAAGGCGAATTTCGAGAACAACAATCCGGGCTGGCAGATGGAGCTCATCGACCTGGGCAATCAGGACGGGGCGGCGTATTACAAACGCGCCATTGGTACCGGCGATTTACCCGAGGTGGTCATGACCTGGGAACTGGTGCGGTCGCTGGCGGACGGCGGCCATTTACTGCCCCTGCCGGCCGCCTACTACCAGCGCTTCGGCGTCGACCTGCCGCAGCCCTATAAGGGCAATTATTATGCGACGCAGGTTGGTCATCAGATTTGCGGCATTGCGGTCAATACGCGAATGTGGAACGAAGCCGGCATCCACCAACCGCCGCCCACCTGGGACGCTTTGATCGAAGCGCTGGACAAGATTAAAGCCAAAGGCTACAAACCCCTGGTCTTGGGCGGGCGTGAGTGGTCGGCGGCCATGCCGCTGTTCTACGCCATGGCCGCCAACCTCTACGACCCGCAGCGCCCCCCCGGCACGCCGTCGTGGACCATAAGGCGCGACCGCGGCGAAGTGCGCTTTGTCGACGAACCACTGGCTCGCATGATCGTAGAACGCATGATTGAGTTGTGCGACCGCTTTGTCGAAAAAGGGGCGATGAGCGATGGCTACAACGAGGAGCAGCGCGACTTCTACAACGAGCGGGGCGCCACCTGGATGATGGGCTGCTGGATGAGCGGCGACATCGAACCTCTGGAAGTAAATTTTGACATCGAATACTGGCCCATTCCCTCGATGACCGGCCATGAGCCCCTATTCAATATAGTGTCCTCCGCACCGGGCGGCTGGGCCATGACCACCAGCGCCACCGGAAAAAAAGAAGCCAAGGCCCTGGCCGTACTCGAAGCCTATTACGCCCCGGAAGTTTATCAAGCCTTTCTCAACGGCGAGGGCCAATTTTCCGCTGCTACCAAGGTAGAGGGTGTAGACGGCCCCAAGAGCAATTGGCCCCCCACCCAGCGGCTCTACGACAACATGGCCGCCAATATGGCCAAGTACGGCACCACGACCGGCTTCCACGTCTCCCTCGACGATTTCCCCCCCGACAGCTTCACTGAGTCCATGAAGCGCGTGATGCAAGAAATCATGGTGGGCAATAGAGACATCGATAAATTGCTAAAAATGCTCGACGACGATTGGGACGCTGCGCGCAAGGGCGGCGCGTGAAAGGATTTTTGTAAGCTTCTAGCGCAGTACTTATAAGCCCCTAACCAACCGTCCATTATCTGAATAACGAAGACCATTATAAAAAAATCTATCAATAAGGGGATAAAATCAGTGGTTACTATTAAAGCCAGTGCACACTACGAAATCGCCCCCGCCTGGGCCTTAATGCAACGCAAACTCATCGACCTGATGAACGAAGCCGTCTATCCCTACACAAAAAAATACGCTACCGACAATGGAGAATTAATCTGGTTTGACCAGTGGTCCAAAAGCCGCGACGGCATAGACGACCTCTACGAGGCGTTCCACAACTTCGCCCAGTTCTACACCTTGGGAGGAGGAGATCACCTCTTGGAAATGGCGCATAAATACTGGGACGGCATCACCCGCCAGGCGACGCGCTACGGGCGCGTGTACAAAGAATACGAGCGCGGCTACGACCAATTCCACCAATGCGAAAGTTATATCTACTTCTATCTCTTGTGTATGGCCGACCCCAAAAATCCCAAACTGCAAGAGCGGGCGCGGCGCTTTGCCGGGTTTTATTTAAACGAAGATCCCGAGGTGCAAAACTACGATCCCCAACACAAAATCATCCGCGCCCCGCACAACGGTAGCGGTGGCCCGGCCTGGGGTATGTCGGACGACGACAGTGAGATGTCGTACGGCTGGTCGTCGGGCGGCATGGCGCTGTACGGCCTGCCGCTGACCGACGTCCCCGGCATTGAGCACTACGACGATCTCAAAGATCCACAGAATGCGCGCAAGATGGGGCAGGCCATGGCGGCGCGCTTCCGCGAAGGGGATGTGGGCAACAACCTCAATGTCAACGGGTTGATCATGAACGCCTACCTCATGAGCGGCGATGAGAAATACAAAGATTGGCTGCTGGAATACGTGGGGGCGTGGCTGGAGCGGGCGCGGGCCAACGGCGGCATTATGCCCGACAACGTGGGGCTCAACGGCGAGGTGGGGGCCGACCACAACGGCAAGTGGTACGGCGGGCTCTACGGTTGGACCTGGCCGCACGGTTTTTACAATTTGGGTTTTGCGGCGGTGACGGCGGCGACCAACGCCTATTTGCTCAGCGGCGACGCGCAATATTTAGAACTGCCGCGCAAAATGATCGACGTGGTGGTGGAACAGGGTATTCAGGGCGATTTTGACGAGTGGGAAGGCAAGATGAGCACGCCGCACCACTACATGGGGGTCAAGCGCGCGTTGGGCCCCGAGCGTCGCACCTTTCTGACGCCGTTTCGTTACGGAGACCAGGGGTGGATGGATTACCAGCCGATGTTGCCGGTATACTCGCTCAATTTGTGGAACGTGACGGGCGCCCAGGAAGATTGGGATCGCGTCGAATTTTTGCGGCAACAGAGCGGCTACGATTGGCGCAAATTGGTGCCCTTCCGCGACAAGGGCGATATGAGCCACGACGAGCCCTGGATTCTCTATTTGCGGGGCGAGAATCCGGAGTATCCCGAGGAGATGCTGGGGGCCACCTATGCCCAGGTGTGCCACCGCCTGGCGTTGATCGAAGCGGACGACGAAGATTTGAGCCAGCTGCGCAACATCCACCACTGGCAGCAAATTCAGCCGGTTATAACGGAGGCATTAATGCAGTTGACTACGGGGGGACCACAGGTCATTTACTACGGCGGCATGTTTAATACCCGCCTTCGCTATTTTGACGCGCAGCGCCAGCGGCTGGGCCTGCCCGAAGACGTGGCTGCCCTAGTTGAAAAGGTCGAATTGGAACGCGTGGTGGTGCACTTGGTCAACACCAGTGCTTTTGCCGAGCGCCAGGTGATTGTGCAGGCGGGTGGGTTGGGCGAGCATCGTTTTGTCGCGGCGACGTACGACGCGGGCGTTAGTGCGTATCCCGGGGCGCAGAATTTATATGCGGCCGACGCTTTGGAGATAGAACGACAATCGGTAGAGATCGACGATCGCTACTTGGGGGTGTTGTTGCCGCCGGCGACACAGGTCCGTCTAGAATTGCACCTACAGCGCAACGCGCAGGCGCCGTCCTATGCCGAGCCGGAGATGGCTTGATCTTACCTTATCGCAGCAACAGACCAAGGCCGATCTGAGTAAAGACCCAGATCAGCGACAGGAAGCCGACGAAGAGGGCAAAACATCTCAGGACCATAATATCCAACTCGTGAGGCAAAGGGGAAGTACTAGTAATATCGCCTCGATTTGCTAAAACAATGTGAAACACATCACAATTTTGCCAAAAGACCGGCTGCGTCTTGCGCCGGTCTTTTATTTTACGTCGCAAGACTGAAGTCTATGTGGCGCGCTTTCTGGAGAAAATCGTTGAGCGCTTTGCCGTCGAGCTGTAGATCTAGGACATCGGAAAAGGGCCACATATCGCTTTCCAAAAATTCTTTGGCGATGGCGCGCTCCTGGTCGGACGAGTTGGTGGAGGAGTCTTTTATGGCCTGGAGGATGACCGCGGCGGCAAGGCGGCGGTGTCCGTCGAACTGCGCTCGATACGATACCTTGCGTTCTTTTGACATATTAGCTTATCCCGCTTCTCCTGTGTTGTTTTTTGTGAGACGGTCCAATTGTAAGAGACAATCCTTTTCATAGAAAAATGCCGACAATACAGCCGGTTAACATGGTTGCCAGGGTGCCGGCCAGCATGGCGCGCAGCCCTAGCCGCGCCAAATCGCCGCGGCGGTCGGGCGCGATGCTGCCAATGCCGCCAATCATGATGGCCACAGAGCCAAAATTGGCAAAACCGCACATGGCGTAGGTGGAAATGACAAAGGCGCGGTCGCTCAAGAGGCGCGGGCCATTCATGTGGCCGGCCAGGTCTATATAGGCGACAAATTCGTTGAGCATGGTTTTCATGCCCATTAATTGGCCCACGACGAGAGCTTCTTGCCAGGAGATGCCCATGAGCCAGACAAAAGGTCTAAAGAGATAGCCGGCCGCCGCCTGCAAGCTCCAGGTGCCGCCGCCGTTGAGCCAGGCGTCGGCCCAGCCGATGACCTGGTTGGTGAGGGCGACCAGGCCGATAAAGGCGATGAGCATGGCCAGAACATTGATGAAGAGGTGTATGCCTTCCACGGCGCCGCGCGCCGCAGCGTCGAGGCCGTTCTGGGTGTCGTCGCGCGGCAGCTCTATTTGTGCCTTGCCGGTTTCCGCTTTTGCCGTTTCTGGAACCATGAGCTTGGCCACGGCAATGGCGGCTGGGGCGCTGATGAGCGAGGCGGTAAAGAGGTGGCCGGCAATGTCGGGATGGATGGAGCCTAAAATAGTGGCGTAGATGACCATGACCGTGCCGGCAATGGTGGCCATGCCAGCGACCATGAGGCAGAACAATTCGCTCTCGGTCAGGCGCTGCACGTAGGGGCGAATGAGCAGGGGGGCTTCGGTCATGCCCAGGAAGATGTTGGCCGTCACGCCGACGCTTTCGGCGCCGCTAATGCCTAGCGTTTTTTGCATAAAGCGGCTGAGTAAGCCGATGAGCCAGGGCAGGATGCGGTAGTGGTAGAGAATGCGCGAGAGCGAGGCGACAAAAACGAGGATGGCGGCAATTTCGAGGGCGACAATGGGGCCGTAGTCGCCGGCGAAATTGGCGTTGGTAATACCGGAGAACAGTAGTGATTCGTTGGCCTTGAGGGCCGTAGCGCGCAGCAAGTCGGTCAGGTGGCCGACCAGGCCAAAAACGTGCTGGCGTAGAGCGGTTTTGACCAGAATGCCGGTGAACAGCAGTTGCAGGAGGGCGGCCAGAACAAGGGTTTTCCAGGGGATCTGGCGCGCCCGCGTACCCACCAGCCAGGTAAAGCCGAGCAAAACAAGGTAGCCCAGCGCGCTGTGAACGGCGGACATGTAAGGGTGTTGAGCCTTGGTAAAAAAGGGATATTCGCCTCGCAGAAGATTGTAGGGTTAAAAAGCGAAATTGTCAACCCAGAATATCGAATGCCGCCTGGATTACCTGGTGCAGGGGGCGGTCGGTTGCCAGGCGGGCGGCGCCGTCCCACACCGGCGGGTGGGTGACGGCGCCGGCGAAGTTTTCAAACCAGGGCGAGTCGCTGCGCGAGCCCCGCTGGCGCAGGCGCTGGCGCCAGACTTCCAGAGATGGGGCGTCGAGGTGGACGACGCAAAATTGGGCGGGGGCCAGTCGGGCTTGCAGTTGGGTCCACAGGTCGGGGACGGCCAGTTCGGGGCCCCAGCCGCCGACCAGGAGGACCTGGCGCGTGCCGCTCAAGTTGCCGCAGGCCAGGGCGGTGGGGCCGGCGTATTCCAGGGGGCGCAAGACCTGCCAGTAGTGCGGGGTGCCGTAGGCCTGGTCGGGGGGTGTTTTCTGGGCGGCGGCGGCGGCCAGGATGAACTGGGCGGCGGTGGTGTCTTTGTCGATCCAGAAGGCGTTGGGTAAAAGGTGCACCAGTTGGGCGGCCACGGCGCTCTTGCCGACGCCGGGCGGGCCGGCTATAACGACCAGGCGGGCGTTGGGACCGCCTGGGCGGGCGGCCGCCAGCACCGCTTCTACAGTGGGTTGTGGGTCGGGCTCGGAATCGGCGTAGCCGCCGCCCAATTGGGACACATCCGTCATGCAGACGGGGCGCCGCGATCCTGGGGCTCCCATCCCACCAATTCCTTGCCGCTGGACAGGTCCCACTTCTTTTCGCCGCCCAGCGAGGCGCCGTAAATGATGCCGAATTGCGGCTGGGGGGCTTCGACACAGCGGGCGGTGAGGTCGGCCATGTCGCGCGAGCTGAGCCAGCGGTTCATGCCGGGTTCGTACTCGCGGTCCACTTCGTCGGTGTTGGGAAAATTGGCGATGCGGATGCAGTAGACCGCAATGCCGTACTGGTCGTAGTAAAAGCGGCCCAGGGCTTCGCCGTAGGCTTTGCTCACCCCGTACATGCTGTCGGGTCGCACCGCCAGTTCGGGGCGGCTGATCTTATTTTCCATTTCGTAGAAGCCGCTGACATGGTTGGTGCTGGCAAAGACCACGGTGCGCACTTTATTGATGCGCGCCGATTCAAAAATGTTGTAGGTGCCCTGAATATTGGTCTCCATGATCTGCTGGTTGTAGCGGCTGCGCGGATAGCCGCGCTTGCTGACGGCGATGCCCAGGTGGACAATGGCGTCGATGCCTTCGCCGGCCTCGACCATGCTTTCAAAATTGGCCACATCGGAGACGACGATCTGATCTTCGGGTTCAACTTCGGGAACGGTGGAGTGGAAGATCAGACGAAAATCGTAGCGGTCGCGCAGATAGCGGCGCAGGGCCGAACCAACCAGGCCGGCGGCGCCGGTGATGAGCAGCCTTTTGCGTTCGGACATAATTTCTCCTTGGCGAAACTAACTAACTGAGAAAACATAAACTTTTATGCTAAGGAAGAGAGCTGTACATGTCAAGAAGGGCGCCGTTTTGCAAACGCCGCAAGATCGCCTAGCGCGATGCCAAAGACAGCGACAGGCACGGCCAACAAGAGCAGCCAACTGTCCCAATTGGGGAAGGCCACCAGGAACAGGCCGGCGAGTCCGGTGAGTAGGGTGGTGGTGTAAATGACCAGCACGGCGCCGCGGCGAGACAGGCCCAGTCGCACCAGGCGGTGGCTGATGTGGTTGTTGTCGCCGATCCAGGGGGGAACCCGATTGTACAGGCGAATGAGGTTGACCGTGACGAAATCGTAGAGCGGCATGGTGAGCAGCAGCAGGGGGGCGCAATTTATGGGAAAGTCGAGCGGCGGGGCCGGGTGCGCCTGGATGAGGTGATTGCTCAATAGTATACTGGTGCTGCTGGTGAGAAAGCCGAGAAATAGACCGCCGGCATCGCCCATAAAAATGGAAGCCGGGGGGAAGTTGTAGAACAGGAATCCGGCGACGGCGCCCACCAGGGCCAGGCTGAGGACCGCGGCGGGAAGATGGCCGGAGAGCAGCCCCATACAGCCGAGCGCGAAGAGGATGATGCCGGCCATGCCGGCGGCTAGGCCGTCCATATTGTCGAGAAAGTTGAAGGCGTTGGTCATGGTGGTGATCCACAGTGCGGCCATGAGAATGGCCGGAATCGGCGAGTCAGAAAAAAGGGCGAGGCGAAATTCGGGCCATCCGACTCCTAACCCGGCGGTGACGGCGAGCTGGATCAAAAAGCGGGGCAGTGCGGGCAATTGGCGCCAATCGTCCAGCAGGCCCATGACAAAAAGCAGGGTGGCGCCGAGTAGGGGGGGCAGTATGTTTTGGCGTTGTTCTGCAAGTGTTTGGGAAAAGAGCGGCCACCACAACCCGGCGGCGAGCAGCGCCAGGATCGCTCCCAGGTAAATGGCCAGGCCGCCGCCGTATGGAGTGGTCTGGAGGTGTGATTTGTGTGCGTCGCTGGCGGGGCGGTCGACTATATTCAGGTACCAGGCCAGCCGTTTGATAGGAGGTATACTCAGGGCGGCCACCAGCAGGGCGCCCAGGGGCAAGAGCAAGAGCGGGATGGGGGAGTCCATGATCTAAGAAGCCGTCTTAAAATTGCGCGTTCTTCGCGCGTCTTTTGAGTAAGAGAT
>CAXGRO010000151.1:0-10483 GCA_964012055.1 uncultured bacterium | reverse complement strand
CGCGGCGTGGCGCCGCGCCGCTAAAGCGGGCGACGACGACGGCGTTTTGGCCTTTGACAATTTCGAGGTCGCCCGGCGCCAGCTGAATGTGGGTGCGCGGCTGGCGCGCAAAGGCGGTGAGCGGGTGGGCGCAGCGCTGCAGGGCGGCGGTCAGTTCGGCGCCGAACAGGGCGTAGGCGGCCAGCGTGAGCAGCGCCGCAAAACCCAGGTAGCGGGCGTGCATTTTGAGCGGGCGCCAATCGCAGATCTGCTTGTTTTCGACGGCGTCGAGCAGGGCGGCGGCGCGCTCGACGGTGGCGCTCAGCAGGTCGTTGGAGTAGAGGTGCTGGGCGCGTTCGGCGCGCCACAATTGCAGAGCGCTGCTGAGGCGTTGTTGCAGGGTTGGGCAGTTGGCCTCGACGCGCAGGCCAAAGCGGTGCAGCGAGAGCAGGCCGGGCAGGCGGCGGCGCAGGTAGAGGGTGGCGACGAGCAGGGTGGCGGCAGCGGCGGCCAGGCCCCCGGCAGTACGCGCAGCCGGGACCAGGTAGAACAGGGCTTCGGCGCTCACCCACAGCAAGAGGGCGAGGGCGCCGACGGCCAGCGCCAGAACGAGGGCGGTGGCCAGTTCCAGGGCGCCGACGCGGCGGCGCAAATGGCGCAGGCGCTCCAGCAGATTTTGATATGCGCGTTCGGTGCTGATCATGTTAGTGGGTCAGCGCCCAGACGACAATGTTGGTGCCCATGCGCAGGGCGTCCTGGCGCTTTTGTGGCCCGTCGCGGTGCACCTGCGGGTCTTCCCAGCCGTCGCCCAGGTCGGATTCGTAAGTGTAGAGCACGACGAGGCGCTTGCCGTCGAACAAGCCCAGGGCCTGGGGGCGCTTGCCGTCGTGCTCGTGGATTTTGGGCAGGCCCTGGGGGAATTCAAAGTGGCAGCGGAACAGTTCGTGCGAGGCCGGCAGTTCGACCAGGTCTTTTTTGGGAAAGACTTTTTTCATTTCGCGGCGAAAGCTCTTGTCCATGCCGTAATTGTCGTCGGCGTGCAAAAAACCGCCGCTGGTTAAATAGTGGCGCAGGCGCGCCGCTTCGGCGGCGCTAAAGGAGACGTTGCCGTGACCCGTCATGTAGATGTAAGGGTAGGAGAAAAGTTCCTCGTCCATAATTTGCACCTGCGCCTCCTGTTCGGCGACGTCGATGCGGGTGTGCTCGCCCACAAAGCGCAGCAGGTTGGGCAGCGAGGAGCGGTTGCTGTACCAGTCGCCGCCGCCCTCGTATTGGAGGCGGGCGATGGTAAAGAGCAGATCGTTCTCGTCGGCGTGCGCGGCGGCGAGCAGGGCGCAGGCCAAGTAGAGGGACAGCGCAAATTTCACTGTTTGTTGACCACGGCGAATTTGCCGGCTAGGCGGCTGCCGTCCTCGTTTTCGGCGACGAAGTAGTAGATGCCTGAGCCCACCAGAAAACCGGCTTCGTTCTGGCCGTTCCACACCAGCGAACCGCGGCCGGGCGCGCCTGCTATGGTGCGCACCAGCTGACCGTTGGGCGTAAAAATGCGCACCGAGGCGCCCAGGGGCAGACCGGCGAGGGTGAGGTGGGGGCCGCCGCGCTCGAGGACGAAGGGGTTGGGGTAGATGCCCTGGCCCGGCGTTTCGACCTGGGTGTTGCCCTGGGTGACCTTGAGGCGGCTCAGGCCGTCAAAGGTGCCGATCCACATCTCCTCGTTGCGCGAGTCGAAATACAGCGATTTGACGCGGTCGTCGATGAGGCCGCTGTTGGCGCGGGTGAGGGTGAAGGCGATTTCGCCGTCGTTGCCAATTTGCGTCAGGCCGGCGTCGGTGGCTACCCAAATATTGCCCTGGGGGTCTTCCTGCAGAGCATTGATTTGGTTGGAGAGCAGACCGTTGCTGGTGTTGTAGACGCGCCAGTCGGCAACTGTAAAGGTGTTGGCGTTGCGGTTGTAGGTGCCGCGGATGGCGTTGAGGCCGTTGTTGGTGCCCACCCATATCTGGCGCTCGAGGTCGACGATGAGGGTGGAGACGCGGTCGCTGGTGAGGCGGTCGTCGTAGAACGTGTCGATGCGCAGAGCGCGGTCGTCGCTGCGGTCGAAGGGCGTGCCGCCGTCGTCAAAGATAGCAAAGCCGTCTATGGGGCTGGCGATCCATTTGAGGCCGTTGGGTTCGATGAACAATTTGAGGATGTCGCGCAGGTCGTTAAAGCCGATGTGGGGGTTTTCGTAAAATGCCTGACGCCCCAGCGAACCGTCGTCGTTTACCTCAAGCACGACCAGGCCCAGGGGGTTGTTGACCAGCCACATAAAGCTGTTGATGTCGCGGTCGATGTCGCTGACCACGACAAAGTCGCCCTTGCCGCCAATGCCCTGCAGGGCCGAGTTGGTCTGGTCGTAGAATTGCCAGGTTTCGTTCGGGTGGCGCACTGCCACGCCGCGGTTCCACATGCCAATCCACAGGCGGTCGTCGGCGTCGGTTTCGAGCGTCACCAGAATGTTGGAGGGCAGGCCGCCGGTGAAGTTGTGGATGCGCCAATCGTCGCCGTTGAACTGGTACACGCCAAAGCGTTGGGTGCGGTCTTTGTCGTCGGGCACGCTGGCGACCCAGAGCTCGCCGTTGTCGAGAATTTCCATTTCAAAAAACTGGTTGGCCGCCGGTTCGAGCAATTGCGGCGGCGACGAGGTGCCGATGACGCGCAGGCCCTCGTTGGTGCCGGCCCACATCGCCGACCCCTGGGGGAACATGGCGTTGACGAATTTAAAACCCTGGGTCGATTCGGGCTCCCATTCCCCCGGCCCCAGGCGCACCTGCGAGCCGCCATTGTGGCGGTTTACCAAAAGGCGGTTGCGGAAGATGCCCAAGTTGAGCAGGTTGTCCTCGCCCTCAAAGATGAGATCCTCGTCAAATCTATTGGTCCCGGGGTTGAATACCCAAACCACGCCGTCGTCGGCGGCAAAGACCTGGTCTTGAAAGACGATGAGCTGGGTTACGATGGCCTCGGGGGCCAGGAAAGTCGATTTCCAGCTGTCCGGATCTTGCAGATTGGGCTGGTCGAGATCGGCCCAGGCGACGCCGGAGAGCGTGCCGACCCACAGCTTATTGTCGAACAGGGCCAAAGACGTCACCTCGGTATTTTTGGGAATGCGGCCCATGAGGCGGTAGGTTTCCTTGACCTCTTCCTTGTCGATGAGGAAGACGCTGACGCCTTCGCTGGTGCCCACGTAGAGGCGGTTGCCCAGCGCCAGTAGGGCCTGGATTTTGAGGCCCCTGAAATCGAAGAAGGGCCGGTCGAAGCGCTGCTCGTCGGGGCGAAAACGGCTCAGGCCTTCGCGGTTGGTGCCAAACCACAAGTGGCCGTTGTCGTCTGCGGCCAAAGTTAGCACCTGGTTGCCGGCCAGCCCGTCGAGGCGGGTGTAGCGGGTGTAGCGTCGGCGCAGGGTATCGTAGTGCAATACGCCACCCGAGGTGGCGCTCCATAGCTGGCGGTTGACGATGATCAGGTCGTTGATCACCCGCATGCTGGTGTAGGCGGTCGATTCGTCCACCTGTTCCTGGGGGTCCGCGGGGGAGCTGAGGAGCAGGTGGAAGCAGATGAGACAGAGAGTAAATTTAGCTTTCATAGTTTTGGTCTACATCATGGTGAGAGGATCTACATTGACGGTCATGGCCACGGCGTCCTGGCGTGCGCTGTCGCGCAGTGCGGGCAGTACGTGCGCGGTGAGGGCGTGCAAATCGCGTGGCGACGGGCCGCTGAGCAGGGCCTGCCAGCGGTGGTGGCCGTGCAGTTGGGCCAAAGGCGCCGGGGCCGGTCCCAGCACCTGGCCGCACCCTTTGCCCTGCGCTTGCAGCTGTTGGGTGCCGGCGTGGGCGGCGCGCGTCACCTGGTCTTCGTTTTGGCCGCGCCAGCGGAAGACGACGAGGCGACCAAAGGGCGGAAACTCCACCTCGCGGCGCTGCTGCAATTCCTGGTCGACAAACGTTTTGTAGTCTTGGCGCGCGGCGTTGATCAGCACGGGGTCATCGGGCAGCAAGGTTTGGATGACTACTTCGCCCGGCACCGGCCCGCGGCCCGAGCGCCCGGCCACCTGGGTGAGCAGTTGGAAGCAGCGCTCGGAGGCACGAAAGTCGGGCAGGTGCATGCCGGTGTCGGCCGAAATCACTCCCACCAGGGTGACTTCGGGAAAGTCGAGTCCCTTGGCCACCATTTGCGTGCCCAGCAGTACGTCGGCTTCGCCGTGGCGGAAGCGCTCGACCAATTCGTCGTGGGCGCCCTTCCAGCCGGTGGTGTCGACGTCCATGCGAATGACGCGGATGCCGGGAAATTGTTCCAGCAGGGCCTCTTCTATGCGCTGGGTGCCGGCCCCTTCAAAGCGCAGTTCGGCGCTGCCGCAGCTGGGGCAGATTTTGGGCAGGGGCCTGAAGTGGTTGCAGTAGTGGCAGCGCAGGTTGGATTGGGGTTTGCGGTGGTAGGTGAGCGAGACGCGGCAGTGGTCGCACTGCACCGCCTCGCCGCAGGTGGCGCAGCTGACAAAGGGCGAAAAGCCGCGGCGGTTTTGCAAGAGCACTATTTTTTCGCCGCGCTTCAAGCGATCGTGCATGCGAGTGCGCAGGGCGTGCGAGAACAGGGTGCGCTGGTTGTTTTGAAAGGGCTCCTGGCGCATGTCGACGACCTCGACACTGGGCAGGGGCCGGTCGTCGATGCGCCGGGGCAGTTGCAAAAGGTGGTACTTTTGCATTTGTGCGTTGTGGTAGGATTCCAGGCTGGGAGTGGCCGAGCCGAGCACGACCACGGCGTTTTGGCGCCGCGCCCGCACTATGGCCACGTCGCGGGCGTTGTACATGAGCGGGTGGCTGCCCTCCAGGTCTTCTTGCTTGTAGGAGGCATCGTGTTCTTCGTCGACGATGATGAGGCCCAAATTTTGCAACGGCGCCAGAATGGCCGAGCGCGCGCCGATGACCAGGCGCAGTTGGCCGCGGCGCAAACGGCGCCAGGTGTCGTAGCGCTCGCCCGAGGAGAGCTGGCTGTGCAACACCGCCACCTGGTCGCCAAAGTGGGCTTTAAAGCGGCGCACCATTTGCCAGGCCAGGGCGATTTCGGGCACCAAAATGATGCTGGAGCGGCCTTGTTGGAGGGCGCGCTCGGCGGCGCGCATATAGACCAGGGTTTTGCCCGAGCCGGTGACCCCGTGCAAGAGGGTGGGGCAGAATTCGCCTTGTTGCAGGGCGGTGTAGATGGGTTCGAGAACATCTTGCTGGTCGGCGGTGAGTTGTAACTCTTCGGCGTCGGCGTCGCCGATGTGGGCCAGGGGGTCGCGCGCCACTTCGCTGTCGAAGGTTTCGATGAGGCCGCGCCCTTCCAGGCTTTTGAGCACGGGGTAGCCGAAGCCCTGGTCGACCAGGGCTTTTTTGGCCGCCGGGCCGCGTTCGGCCAAGAGCGAGAGGCAGGCGGCCTGGCGCGGGGCGCGGCGCTGGATTTGTTCGAGGGCGGTTGCCAGGTCGGCGCAGGCGGCCAGGCGCACGTGTTGTTCGTGCAGCGTTTTGACCTTGGGCGTTTTGAGCACCGGGCGCACATCGACGTAGCCGCCGCGTTTAAGGCGCTGGAGGGCGCTTTCGAGGCCGTCGCGCCCCAGGCGGTGGCGCAGGGTGGTGACCTGCAGGGGGCGGCCGGCGTCCAATTGTTCGAGGACGCGCCGCTCGACCTCGCCCTGGGGTCGTTCGCCGGGTTGTTCGGCGCTGAGTTCCACCTGGCGGCGGGAGGTCAGCTGCACGCCCGGCGGCAGGGCGGCGGCCACGGCGCTGCCCAGGGGGGCAAAGTAGTAATCGGCCATCCAGCGGCACAATTCGATGAGCTCGGGGGCGAGCAAGGGGTCGCTGTCGAGGATTTGGGAGATGGGCCGCATCTGCTCGGGTTTGAGCCCGTCGGGGGGGTGCGGGTGGAGGCCGATGACCACGCCGGTTTGCATTTGGCGCGCCACCGGCACCAGGACCAGGGTGCCGGGTTTGACGTCTTCGCGCAGGGCGGGAGGGATGGCGTAGCTGAGTTCGCGGGCGACGGGCGGCGGCAGCGAAACTTGGGCGTAGCTGTGGCTCATGGTTGGGTCGGGGCGTCCAGGGGCTGCAAATCGGCGTTGAGCAGCACTACGCCGGCGTCGGAAACGCGAAAGCGCAGGTAGCGGTTGGCCGGACCCAGGTGGCCGTCATCGCCCAGGCGCTGGCCCTGGAAGGAGTAACGGATGCCGTGGGGGTGACCCGAGCGCACTAGGAAACCGGCGCTGCTGCGCCAGCTGCGCGTTTGCCCGGCCGGCACGATGGCGCTGTAGATGACCTGGCCGTCGCGCGTTATTTCCACCCAGGTCGAGTCGGTGGCTTCGGCCGTGAGTTGCACGAGCGCGTCGACGGGTGTGGCGTCGCCGTTGGTTGCTGCTGCGTCCGTGTCTGTGGTGGCTGTCGGGTTAGCGGTTGTTGCTGGCGCGGGCGCTGGGCCGGATGCATCGGCCGTTTCTGCAGGCGCCGCTGCAGTGCGGGTGGTCTCCTCTGCGTCGTTCAAAGGTGCTGGCGTGGTAGGTGTGGAGGTGGGTGCGCCGGTGGACGTAGATTCGGTTGCGGCCGAATCTGCTTCAGAGTCTGCTGTGATTGCGGCGGCCGTTTCCGCAGATACGCCTTGAGCTGCTGTGGTTGGATGCATTGTCTCCTCCGACTCGGCGCTTGCTGTGGCGGCTTCTGCGGAGGATGTTGTTTGTGCGCTTTCTGTATCGTCTGCTTGGGAGGTTGCCGTTTGTGTGCTTTCTCCTGCCGGTTCAGCGCTTTCTGTGTCGGCCGCAGCGGAGGATTCTGGCGTGTTAATTTCTTCCGTTGGTCCTGCCGATGGGGCTGCGCTTGGAGCCGACAAAGGGGGAGTGGCCGGCGGCTGTTCGGCGGCTGTTTCTGACGCCGCGGCAGCCGGCGTCTCGTTGGAGGGGGCCGCCGTTGTGGGGGCGCTTTGTTGCGCGGTGGTTTCGCCGGCCTGTGTTTCTTGGGAAACCTCAGACGTTGCGGCTGCTTGGGCGGGGGGGGATTGTGCCGACGGGGTCGCCTCTGTGTCTTCGCTCGACGCTTGTTGCGGGACGGCTTCAGTTTGGCTTTGAGAGGTGCTTGTGGTTGTGTTGGCCGGCGGCCGAGTTGCGCTACGCGCGCTCGGCGTCGCTGCCGCCGGCGGGCTTTGCCGCGGCGCGTCCGTCCGGACCGCTGCGCGCGGATCGGGCCGGCTCTGTGATGTGGTGAGGTCTTCGTCGTCGAGGTACAGCACCAGGGCGAATATGAGGGCCAGCCCCAAGACGCCTAGGGCGGCCAGGCGCAATTGGGGCGGGATGGTAAAGCTGGAAGTGCTGATTTTTGTTCGTTTGGGCGGCGGCACTTCCACCGTAGGCGGCAGCGGTTGGGCGGGGGTGAATTCGCGGTCGAAGCGCTGCAAGAGGGTCGCCGCGTCCAGGCCCAGGTACTCGACGTATTCGCCCAGCGCCATGCGGGCGTAGACGAGCTCCACCACGTCGAATTGACCGGCCTCAAAGCCGTGCAGCACGTTGAGGCTGATTTTAGTCTCGCGGTTGACAGCGTCGAGACTCTTGTCTTTTTGCTCGCGCGCCTGGCGCAATAGATCGGCTATGGGGGTTTCTTCGCTCATGACATTTTAGCAGTTGGCGGTGAAATTGTAGCCGGCTTTTTCCAAAAGGGCGCTCAGCCGCGCCAGCGGCAGCCCTACAACATTATAATAACATCCTTCAATTCGTTCAATAAAGCGCGCCGCCAACCCCTGGATGCCGTAGGCCCCAGCTTTGTCGAGGGGTTCGCCGCTGGCCACATAGGTTTCGATGTCTTCTTGGGTCAGCTGGCGCATGTGCACGGCGGTGATGACCACGTCTTCGAGGCTGCGCCCGTCGGTGGCAATGAGGCCCAGGCCGGTGTAGACCTGGTGGGTGCGGCCAGAGAGGGCCTGGAGCATGGCAGCGGCGGTGGCTTCGTCGGCGGGTTTGCCCAGAATGCGGTCGTCGATGCAGACGGTGGTATCGGCGCCGATGACGATGGCGTTGGCGTTTGGGTCGCGCTGGCGCAGCAGGCGGTGTACGGCCTGGGCTTTGCTGCGGGCCGAGTGCAGCGCGTGGGCGTCGGGGGGCTGGCCGTTGGGGGCGGGTTCTTCCTCGGGACTGACCAGTTGTTCAAAAGGCAGGCCGAGTTGGCGCAAGAGGTCGCAGCGTCGGGGCGAGGCCGAGCCCAATACGAGGCGGGGGTTGGAATTCATGGGCTTTCCACCAACAGGGTCACGGGGCCGTCGTTGTGCAGGTCGACCACCATGTGGACGCCAAAGACGCCGCGGGCGACGGCGAGGCCCATTTCTTCGAGGTGTTGGACAAAGCGCTCGTAGAGGGGTTCGGCCATGGCGGGCGGGGCGGCCTGGTCAAAACCGGGGCGGCGGCCCTTGCGGCTGTCGCTGTAGAGGGTGAATTGCGAAATGGCCATAATTTGGCCGCCCACGTCGAGGGCGGAGCGGTTCATTTTGCCTTGCTCGTCGGCAAAAATGCGCAAATGGGCGCACTTTTCGGCGCAGTAGCGCAACTGCTCTTCGCCGTCTGTGTGGTGGACGCCCACCAGCAACACCAGGCCGGGGCCAATTTGGCCGACGACGGCGTCGTCGACCACAACGCGGGCGCGGCTGACTCGCTGTAGAAGGATGCGCATGGAATTAAGTAAATAGTTGTCGGGTATTAATTTAAATAAAAAATGGGCGGGGGGCTACTGGAATAGGTCGGCGTGAGTAGCGGTGCGTTTGGAGATTCTCGTACTTACTATTTCTGTTTTTGACATAGAGAGTTTCTTGTTATTTCATTAATTGTGCCTCGTTTGTGCTACAATGTCAATGTGTTTGCATCCCCAATAGCCGGCTGTGCGCCGCAGGAAAGGTGTATATGAGTACTGTCTTGATTACCGGAGCCAGCGGTTTTATCGGCCGGGCCCTGGCAAGCGCCATGGCGGAGCGGCACAAGGTACTGTGCATGAGCCGCAAGGACCCCGAGTTGGAGTTGCCCTGGGTTAGGGGAGAGTTCAGTTCGTTTGAGGATTTGCGCCAGCTCGACGGCGAGCGCATTGATGCAGTGGTCCACCTGGGTGCGGTTTTGGGCGGTTGTTTGGAGCGCGACGCCATGCTGGTCAACGTCGAAGGCTCGCGCTGCCTGATGCGCTACCTGATGGACCGGGGCTGTCGCAAGTTGGTTATGGCCAGCTCCATTGCGGCGATTGGTATTCAAAACACAAAATTCAGACCGTTGCAGGTGCCCGTTGCGGACGAGCACCCCTGCCTCGATCAGGACGGCTACGGTTTTTCCAAATACATGATGGAAGAGGTGACCAAGTACTACAGCCGCCAAAACGGTGAGATCGACGTGATCAACCTGCGTCTGTCGTCGGTGGCGCCCGACGAAAACATGCCGCCGCTTTTGGCTGTAGAACCGCTGCGCCAATGGTCGCTGGGCCGCATGACCATTATGGCGCGCAGCGACGCCGTGCGCGCCTTTGCCCTGGCGGCAGAATCCGAGTACCGTCCCGGGGTGTGCATTGTCAACGCCAGCGGCCCCAAGGCGTGGGTGGCGGTGCCGGTGGCGGAGATTTTGCGCAATTGGTGGGGGGACGACGTCGACCTGTCTTTCTTTGAAGCGCCGGGGCACGAGTACGATTCGGTCTACGACGTGAGCCGCATTAAAGAGGAAATCGGTTTTGTAGCGGCAATAGTCGCCGACGCGGGGTCGACTCCGTAACGTATCGCGTCGCTGGCCGTTTATGGGACGGACGACCAGGGGATTTCGTACGTGTAGGACGACGGCAATAATTTTGGCGGCACACGTCACACTGCCAATAGTTTTTTTCGCCTAACAATGGGCTGTTCGCTCGACGTTGGAGGGTAGGCGCTAAAATAAGTGGCCGCTCTGGCTAAGAAGAGTGACCCCCTGTGTTGAGGTTAATCACGAGATCGGTTGAGAGGTAAAAGCGATGGAACGAGATAGCGAACAGAAGATCAGCTACCGCCTGGAGATGGAGAGCCGCGACGAGTTGCGGTCTCCCGAGCGCATGGCCGAATTTGAAGTCGTGCGGGTCGAGATCCCTTGTCCCGAATTCAACTGGTTTTTGCACCAGGCCGTGGGGGCCGAATTCCGCTGGGGCGGGCGCGAAACGTGGGGCCTTGAAGAGTGGACGGAATACGTGGATCGGCCGCAGTTGGAGACCTGGGTCGCCTACGTGGCGGGCACGCCGGCCGGTTATTACGAGCTGGAAAAGCAGGACGACGGCAGCGTGCGCATCGAGTGTTTTGGGTTGCGCCAACCGTTTATTGGGCAGGGCATTGGCGGCGGCCTGCTGGCCGGGGCGGTCGAGCGCTGCTGGGAAATGGGCGCCAACCGCGTTTGGTTAACCACCTGCAGTCACGATCACCCGCACGCTTTACACAATTATCAAGCCCGCGGGTTTAAGCTGGTCAG
>CAXGRO010000150.1:0-10486 GCA_964012055.1 uncultured bacterium | reverse complement strand
TGATGAAGACTTCTATAACGTTACTCTTCTTCATCACTTTCTCATTGGCCATTTGCAAAATTTCCAACTGGAGCTTTTCCACTCGCAGCGGGTCTTCGAGCTGGGCGGCCGTTTTGCTGCTCAAGAGGGCGATGAGGTGGTGTTTCATCTCAATGCGTTTGCGCTTGATTTCGGCTAGTCCCTCGGTGGGCGGACACACCTTAAAGGCGGCCCTGAGGCGCAGGTGGCGCTGCGGGGCGCCGGCCGGGTTGGTGCGCACGGTCTTAATTTCGGTGTAGATAGGACAGTCTTCTTTGACGTACTTGGGGGTGCTGGCGCAGGCGGTGCAGCACAAGAGGAGCGCAATGAGGAAGGGCGATTTGGGGTACGGGGCGTGCGGCTTCACAC
Organism: uncultured bacterium; assembly: GCA_964012055.1. GTDB lineage: Bacteria > Latescibacterota > UBA2968 > UBA8231 > UBA8231 > CAXGRO01. The sequence goes on along the minus strand of CAXGRO010000150.1, from coordinate 10,099 downwards.
CGAAGAGGGGTCTCGCTGTCTCGTCGATCGGGCGCGCAACAGTCTTTCGAGCGATTGGGGGGTGCGATCGGGAACGGATTCGGACACGTTGGCCCGGTCCTCGATGAGTTTGTCGAGTCGGTCGAGGCTTTTCTGGGCTTTGTCGGTGAGCATTTCGCGCTCGGCTGTGGCGCGCATAAATTCGGCTGTGATGTCCATAGCGGCCAGAACGGCCAATTGGGCTTTGCTCAGTTGGGGCTGGACTTTGGCGATTTCCTTCATCTTCTGGTCCACGAAGCCGGCGATGCGCTGAACTTCGGCCGGGCCGCCCTCGCTGGGCAGAATATTGTATTCATCGCCAAAGATTTGGACGATGACGCTGTGGATATCTCGGCTCTGTGACATAATGCGCAAATATACTGCGAATAGTGGCTTATGGCAAGTTAGGCGTTTTCTTTTGCGGCGATTAAATCGCTGTACGACCCCTCTATGAGTTGATCACTAGAAATTTCCAGGGCGCGCATGAGGGTTTCGACTCGCCGGGTGCTTTCCTCAACGCCCTTTTCCTCGGTTACCGCTTCCAATTCTACAAAGCGGCCGAGGTCTTTGACCTCGTCCAGGTGGATGCGCACGTTTTCCCACAGCCACACCTGGCGCGTTTTTTCTACTTTCACCCAGGCGCGCAGGATCTGGCGCAGCATGTGGCACATGGCTTCGGGGTCGGTGGTGAAGGCGACTTGGTAGTCACTGCGTCTGGGGCCGGCCAAATTGGCGCGCCGGTAGTATATGAGGTGTCCTTCGTCGATGCCCAGTTCGCGCAATTTGAGGCGACCCTCCGCTACTTTAAAGTAGGTGTCTTTTTGGCGGAAGGTGCCCGCCGGTCCGGCGCCGAGGGAGTTGAGGTTTTCTTCGGCGCGCTCAATGTCGTGGCAGTGCGCTTTGATTTCGATGTTGGTCATGGGAATTACAACTCTTGGGTGACGGCGAGGTTCCGGTTTAACATGGATTGTCAAATCTATCATTTCGGCGCGACGCTGGCAAGGTGGTACGTGTGGTGGATGGGGGCTGGATCCGATGTTAATTGGACGCGAGTACGGCTTTGGGGAGCGCGGTTTGGCGCAGGGGAATTAGCAGGGTGGTGGCGGCTATTGATAGGACGGCTGCGGCCGCAAAGGTGAACCTCATGCCGATATGTTCGATGCCGTACCCCGTTAGGGAGAATCCCAGGGCGGCGCCTATTTCTTTCTTAAAATGGAATCCCTTAAACTTTTTTATCGAATTTGGGAAAAGAGTCAGGATGAAATCTTACTCCATTTGATGGATCGAGCAAATCAATGCGGTAATCGCCTGTTACGCCTCAATCTAGAAATTAATTTGAGCAATGTCTTACCCAAAGGAATTTCCGGATTAGGGGTGTCGAAAAGAGAATTAGATCAGGTGACCGAGGGAATGTGGGATAAGAGCAAGTGGCGGGAAGACAGGTCTCCCTTTCATTTATTGCCGGCTCCAGAAATTGAAGCAGGTCAGAGAAGCGCTGTGTTTAAAGTAATGGATGACATCGACATCGACCTCGAAAAGGTGAGCCAGCTGGTTGCAGATTATCCAAAGTAAATTGGCAAGATCTTAAAGCCCTAGAGGTTTGCCCCGGGTTATGTGAGCATTAGGATTAAGATTTATAAACTGTGCCAGTTTTCCACGTCGACGTCGCAAGCCGCAAGCCGATCCAAGATGGCTTGCCAGCGGCGTTGGGCAAAGGGGATGCCCGCGCTGAGGCGGTGCTGGTGTTCGGCGCGGGCGCGGTCTCCGGGCGCGCGCACTTGATCGAACCCTGTGGCCGGGGGAATGGCGCGGGCCGAGTCGATTAAAAAAGAGCAGCGCTCGGCAAAAACTTCGCGGCCACCAAAGCGCTCGGGGTCGATGGCCAGGGCGAAGAAGCCGCAGCCGTATGGCCCCGCCGCTTCGCTCACTGGAGGGACGTCGACGCCGCAGGGGCCGCCGGCCAGTCCTCCGCTCAGTAGATCTGCTAGAAATCCCAGACCATAACCCAGGGCGCCGCCCACGGGCAAGAGCCAGCCCTGGAGGGCGGCCTGCGGGTCGGTGGTGGCATTGCCCTGATTGTCGAGGGCGATGCCTGCGTTGAGTGTTTTGCCTTCGTCTAGGGCCTGGATGATGCGGGCGGCGGCGTGGCCGGTGGCCGCATCAAAAATTAGGGGCTCGCCCGCTTGGGTGGGAGCGGCGTAGGCAATGGGGTTGGTGCCGTGCAGGCCCTGGCGGCCGCCAAAGGGTGCCACACGCGGGGTGGCGTTGGCGGTGCACAGGCCAATGGCGCCCTGCGCGGCGATGCGGCGGACGTAAAAGGATAGGGCACCGGTGTAATTGCAGTCGTAGAGCGAGACGGCGCCCAAGCCGTATTGCTGCGCTTTGTCGAGTGCCAGGTCGGCGGCGGCGCAGGCCAGCGGCGGCCCCAGCCCCTGCTGGCCGTCGCACAGGGCGGTGGTGGGGCCTTGGCGGCGGATGACCCACTGTTTGTCGGGTTGGATCTGCCCCGAGCGGATGCGTTCTACGTAGGTGGCCAGCAGGGCCACGCCGTGGCTGTCCACCCCGCGCAGGCTGGCGTCGAGCATGCTGTCGGCGCAGATCTGGGCGGCGGCGGTGGGGACGCCGACCTGGGCGAGCACATCGAGGCAGAAGGCGCGCGCCTGTTCCGCTTGCAACTTCAATTCCATCAACGCCTCCGGCGCCGCCCAGAGTCTTTTTTGCGGCGGCTGTATTTGAGCGAGGGCATCCACTTTTCGCCGCATTGCAGGCAGAGGCGCTTGCGGTTGCGGTTGACGGCGCGGTAGGCGCGCTGTGCGGCCGGGGTTACGCTAGGCAGACGGTAGACCCAAGTGAGGCGGCGCAACCCGGGCAAAACGCGGGTGAGCTGGCGCAGGGCTTCGACGCCGTGAAAAACGCGGCCCTCGCCGTCGCAGGCGGTGAGGTGCTGGCGCGCCTCTTGCAGGTCGATGTGGGGAAAGCGCGTCGGCAGTTCGGCGTCGCTCAGGGAGAGGGCGCAGACGGCGTTTTGGGTGTCGAGGCGGTCGATCCACTCTTTAAAGCGGCAGCACAGCGGGCAATCGCCGTCGTAAAACAGGTAGAGGGCGGGGCCGCTCATGGGAGCATGCTTTCGGCGGCGGCGGCCACGTGTTGGGGTGTGAGGCCGTACTTCTCCAGCAGGTCGTCGTTGGGCGCCGACTCGCCAAAACAGTCTTGAATGCCCAAGCGTTTGAGCGGGGTGGGGTGGTGCTCGCCGAGTACTTCGGCCACGGCGCCGCCCAGGCCACCGATGACGGTGTGGTCTTCGGCGGTGAGCACCTTGCCGGTTTGGGCGGCGGCGGCGACGATGGCTTCTGCGTCCAGTGGTTTGAGGGTGGGCACGTGGACCACGTGGGCGTTTATGCCCTTTTGCGCCAGCAGCTCGGCCCCTTGCAAGGCACGCACGCTTTGCACGCCGGTGGCGAAAATTGTGACGTCGCTGCCCTGGCGCAGCGTCACCGTTGGGCCGATTTCAAAATTGTAACCATCGCCAAAGATAGTGGGGGACGGGTCGCGGGTAAGGCGCATGTAGACCGGCCCGTCGAACTGGGTGGCGGCGATCATGGCCTGGCGCGTTTCGGCACCGTCGGCCGGGGCCAGCACGGTCATATTGGGCATGGCGCGCACGACGGCGATGTCGGAGACTTCCTGGTGGGTCTTGCCGGTGAGGCCGGTGAGCAGGCCGGTGTAAGCCGAGCCGATTTTTACGTTGAGGCCGGGCTGGGCCACTACCACGCGCAATTGGTCGAGGTCGCGGTTGACCAAAAAGCAGGCGAAGCTGCTGAGCCAGGGGATTAAACCGCAGGTGGCCATCCCGGCGGCCACGCCCATCATGTTTTGCTCGGCAATGCCCATTTCGAGAAAGTGCGCGGGGCGTTCGCGCGCCACTTTGTCGGCCTTGGTGGAGTTGGCCAGGTCGCCGTCGAGCACGTAGACTCGGTCGTCCTGGTCGATCAATTCGATGAGGGTGTCGCCAAAGACCTCGCGCTGGGCGGCTTCGTGGTCGGTAATTTCAATGGTCACAGGGTGGCCTCCTGGGCGGCGAGTTCTTGTTGGGCGGTGCGCAGCAGGTCGTCGGTGACCGGCTGGGTGTGCCAGTTGAAATCGTTTTCCATGTACGAGACACCCTTGCCTTTGACGGTGCGGGCGATGATGATGGTCGGCTGGCCGGTAATGTTTTGGGCCCGGGCGCAGGCGTCGAGAATTTCTGCAAAGTCGTGGCCGTCAATTTCTAGCGTGTGCCAGCCGAAGGCCTGCCATTTTTGCGCCGCGTTTTCTTGCGGCGGGCGGCGTGCCAAGTCGCCGTAGCCGGCCGCGGTGGCCCAGCCGTATTGCTGCAGGCCGTTGCAGTCGAGGATGGCGGTGAGGTTGTCGAGCTGATAGCGTTCGGCGATGAAGGCGGCTTCCCAAATTTGGCCCTCCTGGGCGTCGCCATCGCCCATCATGACCCAGGTGCGGTAGGTGTGGTTTTTGAGTTTGGCGGCCAGTGCCATGCCGACGCCAGGGGAGAGCCCCTGGCCCAGGGAGCCGGTGGACATGTCGAGGCCGGGTAGCACGCTCATGTCGGGGTGTCCCTGCAGGCGCGAGTTGAGGGCGTCGAAGGTTTTTAATTCGTCCACGGGAAAATAGCCGCGCAGGGCCAGGGTGGTGTAGAGGCCGATGGAGCAGTGGCCTTTGGAGAGGATGAAGCGGTCGCGCTTGGGGTCGCGGGGGTTTTGTGGGTCGATGTTTAATACTTCAAAGTAGAGGGCGGTGAGCATTTCGGCGGCGGAGAGGGGGCCGCCCAGGTGGCCGGCGCCGGCGTTGTGGACGGATTCTATTACGAGGCGGCGGGTTTGGATGGCTAGGCGTTTTAGGGTGCGGAGGCGGTCGGGTGAGATCATGGGTTTGCTAGGTTGGGTTATACTAAAATTGAATTTGAGTATAAGGTATATTGTGGGAGGAGTGGCGACAAGGTGGCAATAGCACCGGGAAAGGGCTTGCGCTGAGAAGAAAAAAGAAGCAGAGTATAGCGCACGGGAGAAATAATATGAAAGCTATTGTTGTGGATCAGGAGAAAGAAGGGCAGCCGCTGCGTTGGGAAGAGGTGGAGGATCCGGTTTATGGGGACGAGGAGGTGTTGGTGGATATTCATACTACGGCGGTGAATCGGGCGGATTTGTTGCAGCGGGCGGGGCAGTATCCGCCGCCGCCGGGGGCGTCCGAATATTTGGGGTTGGAGATGGCCGGCATTGTGGTGGAGACGGGGGAGAAGGTGGGGAAGTGGCAGCCGGGGGAGCGGGTGTGTGCGTTGTTGGCGGGTGGGGGGTATGCCGAGCAGGTGGCGGTGCCGCAGCAGCAGTTGATGCCGGTGCCGGAGGATTGGGATTTTGTGCGGGCGGGGGGTATGACGGAAGTATTTTTAACGGCGTTTGTCAATTTGTTTATGGAAGGGGGGTTGGAGACGGGGGAGACGGTGTTGATTCACGGGGGGGGCAGCGGCGTGGGGACGGCGGCGATTCAATTGGCGCGGGAGGTGGGGTGCCGGGTGCTGGTGACGGCGTCGCGCGAGGATAAGTTGGAGCGCTGCCGGGAGCTGGGGGCGGAGTGGGGGGTGAATTATAAGGAGCGTGATTTTGCCGAGGCGGTGTTGGAGTATTGCGACGGGGTGGACGTGGTGCTGGATATTGCGGCGGCGGATTATCTGGCGCGCAATTTGGAGGTGCTCAAGCTCAAGGGGAGGCTGGTGTGCATTGCGCTGTTGACCGGTAATAAGGCGGAGATTGATTTGGGGCTGGTCATGCGCAAGCGCTTGCGGGTGATTGGCTCGGTGCTGCGCAGCCGCTCGCTGCAGGAGAAGGCCGAGATTGTGCACCAGTTCAGGCGGCGGTTTTGGACGCTGTTGGAGAGCGGCCGGGTAGAGCCGGTGATAGATACGGTGTTGCCTATAAGCGAGGCGGCGCGGGGGCACGAGATGTTGACGAACAATGCCAATATTGGCAAAGTGGTACTCAAAGTTAGAGAGTGATTCGAGGAGGAAATTATGGGGCAGCAAACCCGCTATCGGGAAATTGAAGTAGGGGGCACGCCGTTTGACATGGGGCGGCAGCTCGGCGAGGCGGCGCGCGACGAGATTCGCGGCTTTGCCGAGATCGCCCTGGAGCGCGTCAACAAGACCATAACTGTATCGCGCCAGCGGGTCCTGGAGACGGCGGCGGCGAGCTTTAAATATGTGGAGGAGTACGACGCCGGCATGCTGGAGGAATTGCGCGGCATGGCCGAGACCTCGGGCGTGGCGGTGGAGGAGTTGATGTTGTTACAGGTGCGCAACCAATTGCAGCCCGACGCCGACGCCGGTTGCACTTCTTTTGCGGTGGCGCCGCAGGGCAGCGTGGAGCAGCGCGCCATGGTAGGGCAGAATTGGGACAACGACCCGGTGCTTGACCCGTTTACCGTGGTGCTGACGCGGCGGCCAGAGGGCAAGCCGGCGTTTATGAGTGTTACCCAGGCCGGGCTCATCGCCTACATTGGGTTCAACGAGCGGGGCATTGGGGTGTGCATGAATACCTTGCCGGCGCCCAGCCGTCCTTTGGGGGTGCCGCACTATTTTACGGTGCGGGGCATTTTTGAAGCCGACTCGCTCGATGCTGCCGTGGAGGCGGTGGCACGGGCCCAGCGCGCCATTCCGGCCAATATCATTTTGTCGACGCCGCAGGGGCCAGCCGATCTGGAGGTGACGGTGGACGACGTACACGTGCTGCGCGACGACGAGGGGCGGGGGTATGTGACGCACACCAACCACTGCCTGCACCCGGACCTGGTGCCGATCAACGACGACTTTCCCGATCTCATCGAGTCGACGCCGCGCAAGATGCGCATTGAAAAGCTCTTTGGCGCGGTGGGCGGGCAGCTGAGTATGGAGGTGATGAAAGCGGCGCTCAAGGACCACGAGAACTACCCCAAATCCATGTGCCGCCACCCCAACGAACACCCGACCAACGGCTATTGGGTGAGCGTGTTTTCGGTGATCATCGAGGCCGACGCCGGGCGCCTGCACCTGACGCGCGGCAACCCGTGCGAAAATCCGTACGAGACTTATTTGCTCAATTGAGGAGTTATTTATGGGACTGTTGCACGCAACGATTATCGACGAAGCTACGGGCGAGAAAATCGACGCCAAAGTACACGTGCTGGGCGCCATGGGCACCTTTGCCCACCCGGCCGGGGCGTTGCTGAAGAATGGGCCGGGCACGCCGTTCTTCTTTAGCGACGGCGAGTTTGAAGTAAACGTCGGCCGCGGCCGTACCGACGTGCTAGTGGAGCGCGGCACCGAATACGAGCCCCAACGCCTGGTGGTCGAAATGCCCGAAAAGGGCACGGTGGACGTGGAGATCCCCATCAAGCGCTGGTATTACCCGCAGGAAAACAATTGGTACCCGGGCAACACCCACATCCACTACGACGAGAAGGAGACGCGGCCGGACGAGCGCCTGGGCGTCGACTGCAGCGTGGAGGGCTACAACGTCACCGCGGTCAGCGTGCTCGACCGGCGGCAATTGCCCTACGCCAGCAATAAATACCCCATCGGCGTGATGAACGAATTCACCACGGCGCACCACGTACTGGACATTGGCGAGGAGAACCGCCACTACGGCGACAACTCGCCCTGGGGTTTTGGCTACGGCCACGTCATGTTTCTCAACATCCGCAATCTGGTGCAGCCGGTGAGCCGGGGGCACACGCTGACGGCGCAGTTTGACCCCGATTATCCGCCCCTGTGCTTTTGCTGCGATGAAACGCGAGAGCAGGGCGGCCTGGTCATCTGGTGCCACAACGGCCGCGGCATGGAAGCCCCTATAGCGGCGGCGCTGGGTAAGTTGGACGCCTTTAATATGTTTGACCCCTTCTGGATGGACCCCGAATACGACCTGTGGTACAAGCTGCTCAACTGCGGCATCCATTTGCCGGCGTCGACCGGCACGGACTGGTTTGTGTGCTCTAATAATCGGGTTTACGTCAACACCAAGGAGGAGTTTTCCTACGCCAGTTGGATTGAGGGCATGAAGGCGGGCAACACGTTTATTACTAACGGGCCGGCAGTGGATTTGTGCCTCAATGGTCAGGAGATGGGCAGCACCGTCGAGGTGTCAGGCGGCGGCGCGCTGGAGGCCGAGGTGACCTATCGCTCCTACTACCCGATTGAGCGCATTGAGGTGGTGGTCAACGGCGCGGTGATGCACGGCGAGGAGTGGCCCGAAGGGCGGCGCGAGGGCGAGGTGCGCTACAAAGTGGAGGTGGAGCGCGACGGCTGGGTGGCGGCGCGCTTGTGGGGCAATGCGCGCGACAGTTTTGATCAGTCGATTTACGCCCATTCGAGCCCGGTCTATTTCGCCTGCGGCACAGAGTCGGCGGCGCGCGGGGACGCAGCTCGTTTCTTTTTGAACTCGATCGATGAGTCGCTCAAGTGGATCGATTCGTACGGGCGCTACAATAACGACAAGCAGCGGCAGGATGTGAAGGAATTGTTCCAGCGCGGGCGTGAGGTGTACGCCGGGCTGGTGAAGTGATACTGTTCATTTGATGTAGATAATGAGGGCTTGGTGGCAACAGGGTGATTTGGCCTGTGATGTCAGCTTGATATATGACTTGTTGACTGCGCTAGCTTCAGTGACAGTTAGATGTATATAATTGTTGAAGATACGTCGCTGAAGACTGTAGCAACTCTCTTTGATTTTGCCGCACATTTATTATATTGTTGGTATGATGTGCCGGGCGATACCCGCCCGGCGCGCCGCGAGGTTAGCCCTAAGTGCCGCTACGCATCAACAACAATATTGCTGCGCTCAATGCGCCGCGCAGTCTCAACGCCACCAATCGGGTATTGCAAAACGGGTTGGAGCGCCTGTCTTCGGGTCTGCGCATCAACCGCGCCAGCGATGACGCCGCCGGTTTGCAAATCCGCGAGGGTCTGCGCGCCGAAACCGCCGGCCTGCAGGTCAACGTGCAAAACGCCACCCAGGCCACCAATTTGGTACAAACGGCCGAGGGCTCGCTGGGCCAGGTCAACGCCATCCTCATCCGCATGCGCGAGCTTGCCACCCAATCGTCTACCAGCACGCTCAGCGACACCAACCGCGCCTCTATTCAGGCCGAATTCTCGCAGCTCTCGGCCGAGATCGACCGCATCGCCCAGTCGACCACGTTTAACGAGCAGATCTTATTGACGGGTTTTGGCAATACCGTCGACCCCACCTCAACCGCGCTCACCACCAGCAACACCACCGGGGTGACTGATATCCGGTTGTCGGGGGCGCAGGCGGGCACCTTTACGTTTGTCGACACCAGCGCCACGGACGGTCAAATTACGCTGGGCGACGGCGGCATATCGCAGACCTTGTCGCTGGGCACGGTGCTCGACGGCAGCGTGGTGGTCACCGGTACTCAGGTGGTGGCCAATTTCGATCGTCTGGGCATTCAGGTGACGCTGGCCGGCGCCAATGTGACCGGCGCCACCGGCCAGTTTACCGACGGCGCCTTAGACGGCCAGCAGGTGGTGGTCGAGTCGGGCACGGGCGGCTCGTTTCAGATTGGCCCCAAGGACGCGTCTTTCAACCGGCTGGAGGTGTCCATCCCGGATTTGCGCGCCAGCGGCAACGCACTCAATTTGAGCGATGTGTCGGTGGGCACGCAGGCCACGGCGCAGGCGTCGCTGACGTCGATCGACAGCGCGGTGGCGCGGGTGGCGCAGGAGCGCGGCACGCTGGGGGCAACGCATAACCGGCTTTCCTTCACGATTTCGGCCAACGAGAACGCCATTGAGAACATTCAGTCGTCGGAGTCGTCGATTAGCGATGCGGATATTGCGAGCGAGGTGACGCGGGTGACGCGGGCGCAGGTTTTGTCGCAGTTGGGCACGTCTATTCTGGCGCAAGCGAACAATTTGCAACGGCAGAATGTGGCTGCGTTGTTGCAGACTCAGGGGTATTATAGGTCCTCAGACAAAGATCTAAGATAAAAGTCCTGTATGCTGAAAACAGGCTTTGATGATATTGGTTTTATGGCGCAG
>CAXGRO010000149.1:0-10633 GCA_964012055.1 uncultured bacterium | reverse complement strand
AACCAAGAAAACGAAGTCTTCTCCCCCCCAAAAAAAGAAGACCCAAAAACTGCGCCTCATCGACTGCAACGTCCACCACCTCCCCCCCCAGCGACGAAGCCCTCTTCCCCTACCTGCCCCGCCACTACGTCGAATACATCAAAGACTTCGGCACCGCACTGCTGCCCAACCTCGGCCACACCAATATGCCGGGCAGCGGCAGCCGCCATGACCTGTGGGTGGGACAAGACAGCAACCCCGCCCACAACGTCGACGTCGCCCGCACCAAACACCTGGACACCTACAACATCGACATCGCCGTGCTCACCGGCGGCCCCTACAACGTCACCGTGCACTCCGACGCCGACTACGCCGCCGCCTACTGCCGCGCCTTTAACGACTGGACCCTCGAACACTGGATTGGCGCCGACGACCGCTTTCGCGCCTCCATCCACATAGCCGCCAGCGACCCGCAGCAGGCCGCCGCCGAAATAGACCGCCTGGGGCCGCGCCCCGAATTTGTTCAGGTGATGATGCCGGCCGGGGCGCGCCAGCCCTTTGGCAACCGCTTCTACCACCCCATCTACGCCGCCTGCCAGCGCCACAACCTGCCCGTCTGCGTCCACTTTGGCGCCGAGGGCGCCGGCGTCGCCTCGGCGCCCACCGCGGCCGGCTACCCCTCCTATTATTTGGAAATGCGCATGGCGCGGCCACAAATTGCCATGGCCCACGTCGTCAGCCTCATCTGCGAAGGCGTCTTTGAAAAATTCCCCGACTTTCGCTTTCTCTTTGTCGAGCACGACATCTTCTGGGTCCCCGGCCTCATGTGGCACATGGACGGCGACTGGAAAGCTCTGCGCGACTACACCCCCTGGGTCAAACGCCTGCCCAGCGAATACCTGCACCAGCACATCCGCTTTGGCACCCAGCCCATGATCCAGCCGCCCACCACCGCCGACCTGGAAACTTTCCTCGAATGGCTGCACGCCGACGAAGTCTTGCTCTACACCAGCGACTACCCCCACTGGGACTGGGACGAGCCCGCCACCTTCCTCGCCGGCTTCGACAAAAAGCTGCGCCGCCGCATCATGGTGGAAAATGCCAAAGAATTCTACGGCTTCCAATAAGAAGCGGCGCCACCGCATAGCCGCCGCCGCCGACCTGCCCCCCGGCCAGCGCAAAATCGTCTCGATCAACGGCCGCGAGATCGGCGTATTCAACGTCGACGGCACCTTCTAAGCCCTGCGCAACACCTGCCCCCACAAAGACGGCCCTCTCTGCCACGGACGCCTGCGCCCACTGGTGGTCTCAACCGACGTCTACCAGGTCTCGCACCAGCGCGAAAACCAGGTCCTCAAATGTCCCTGGCACCAGTGGGAGTTCGACATACAAACGGGTCGCGCGCTCTTTGATGACAATATGCGAGTTAAAACGTATAGAGTGCGTCAGGAGGGCAATGATATTTATCTTTATTTGTCTTAATTGTCTTTGGTCCGGCGGAGTAACTCACTACCGCGTCCACAAACATGAAAACGGAGGCCCGTAGGCGATTTTGCCGGCGGTGCTTTGTGGGAGCAGGGCCGGGGGAAAGGGCGGCCTGCCAGCCCATTGGCGGCGATAACATCGCCCACGTTGTAAAGTGGAAGGGCGCCGCCGACCTCGCGGCACTGGCCGGGCGCCCGGTGCAATTGCACATCGATCTGCGCGCCGCAAAGCTGTATGCCTTGCAGTTTACAAACGATAAGTGATGGCTGCCGGCGTCGACGCCAGACTTAATTAGGCGTTTGCCCTGCTCTGCCCATCGCCTACTGCGCTGCCAGCCAGGCGCGGCACTTTTGCGCCCTGGGCACCATGTAAACCGGATAGATGTCGCCGTTGGATGCGGGGTTGTAGGTGTACAGAATGGCGCGGCGGCCAAACGCACTGCGGTTGACGTAGGAGTGATGGGCCGTATAACAGGAAAACACCACCATACTACCGGCCGCCCCGGGGGCATCCACGGCGATGTTGGGATCCACCTCCCGCGCGATGATGCGCCCTTCGCCCGGCGGTCGCTCGATAATGCCCTGGCGGTGACTGCCGGGCACCAGGCGCAAACATCCGTTCTCCGGCGTCGCATCGTCCAGGTGCAGCGCCACCGTGATCAAGCGATCGGTGTACTCGGTCCAATAGGCGTAATCCTGGTGCAGCGGATACGCCGAGCCAATATGCGGCGGCTTGTAATTGAGCTTGTTCTCAAACAAAAACACCGGCTCGCCAAATAATTGCGCCGCCGCGCTCGTCATGCGCGGATCGGTTGCCAACGCCGCCAGCGCCGGCACCACGTCGATGATCGGCTCGATTTTGCGCACCACCGGCGCGCCGTTGTGCCTTTCCGCTTCAATCTCCAAACGCCGATTTTCCTTCACCACCGGCCCCGAATGCGCCAACAATTCATCGGCCGCCGCCCGCAAATCAACTAATTCTGCTTCGCTGAAAACGGACTCGACCACCACGAACCCGTTTTCTTCATAAAACACCACCTGCTCGGCGCTCAGCTTTATTTCTGTCATAAGCTCAAATAGTCGTTCTCCTCTGGTACAGTAGAGGATGTACGATGCCAATGGCGTCAATCTCGGCCTGCAGATCCGCCGGCAGCGGACCGCGCTCAATGGCATCGATATTCAACTCGATATCGCGCCATTGACTAAAACCTGTCACGATGCAGTTGATGCGCTGCTCCCCCAACAACCAGCGCAGCGTTAGTTCGGGCAGTGCCAGCCCCGACGCGGCCTGGATATCCAGGTAGCTGAAATAGGCGCGGCGGAAGTCTGCGTCCATCCAATCGGGCGATTGCTGGCGCCATTCGGTCTGGGCAACCGCCAGCCACCCCTTCATAAGCATTGCACCGCCGGCCACCCCCACGCCCTCAGCCGCAGTCAACGGGAGCAAAAAACGGGCGGCGTTGCGAAAAATGGGATTGTATTGGTGCGCCACCATCATCGAGTCAAACTCAACGGCATCGACCAGGCGCGCCAGGCGCCGCGCGTCTTTGCCGGTGATGCCAATAAAACGCGCCTTGCCTTGCTCTTTGGCGCGGCGCAAAAACTCCACACAAGGGGCCCCTATAAAGTCGTAGTCTTCGTCGTCGCGAATCAGCGGCGCCGCATGCGAAACGGCTTCCTCCAGCGGCACAGCATCGTCCGACCACCACTTGCGCTGATCCGACTCGTGCAATTGAATCAGGTCGACGCAGTCGGTTTGCAGCCGGGCCAGGCCCTCTTCAAACTGCCGCATGAGGGACTCGACTTTGCGGTGCCCGCCCGGGTCTTCCACGCCCCCCACCTTGGTGGCGAGAAAAATTTTGCTGCGCCGACCGCGCAACGCCGCCCCGAGCATGCGCTCGTCATTGCCTTTGCCGTAGTCGGCAGCGGTGTCGAAGTAATTGACCCCCTGCTCTATGGCGCGGGCCACACAGTCGTCGACGCCCTCCTGGCCCTGGCCGGCCATAAAAGCTGTGCCCAGCCCAAGTTCGCCAACGGTCACTCCGGTCTTCCCTAGATCTCGACTTATCATATTGAGCATCCTTTAAAATTGTTAGTTCGGCGGCAAATCACGCGTCTGACGGAAGCCTTTTGCCGGCCTTAAAATCGAAATCCAAAACGTCCAATAAACTGCCGACGATAATATGTCCGAGTTCTTTCAAAGAGGAGGATGGCGCCACCAGATCGGGAACCTGCACCACGGTCATACCTGCCGCAAACGCCGATTTCACCCCGTTCTCAGAGTCTTCAAGAGCGAGACAATTGCCGGGGTCCGCCCCCAATTTTTCGGCGGCCGTCAAATAAATATCGGGATGCGGTTTGCTCTTCTCCACCTGATCGCCCCCAACTATGAGGGTAAACGCATCCAATATACCGGCGTCCCCCAATTTTTGTTTTGCCCTTTGCGTCCGCGTCGAGGTCGCCACCGCCATGGGGATGCCGAGCTCTTTGATATGCGCAATGAGTTCGGCGGCTCCCGTTTTGAGGGGAACGGGTTTATCGGTCGTTCTCTCTGTGTATTTCTGGGACCAGACGTTTCCAAATGCTTTATGATCTACCGCTTCTGGCAGCCCTTCTAATAAAACTTGCTCCCCCATTTCGGCGTTGGTGCCAATACAGCGCTTAAACAATTCAACGTCGGGTTCAAATTCAAAATAAAGGCACGTTTCGCTAAAAGCGTTTAGCGCAATTCGTTCGCTGTCTAAGAGCAAGCCGTCCATGTCGAAGATGACGGCTTCAAAATTTTTCATTGATCCATACCGCGGGCGATTTCCTCTATCAATTTCTCAAGGTCTGGGTCTGCATCCGCAGCGGCCGACGCCCCGTCTATAAAACGATAAAAGTCCGCCACGCCCTCAAATATCTTTGGCGTCATCCCCAATTGCGCAAAGGTCTTGGCGATCTCTTCCATCTCGCCGATCCAGCGGCCCGCTTTGGCCGGTACGCCGGGCAGCATGCGCTGCATATCCTCCAGCATCGGCGCCTGGCTCATGCCCATCTCCTCCATCAACGCCTCGTACAACCCCATCATCTGCGCCGCCACCAGCTGCTCCAGGGCGATGGCATAGCGCCCCTTGGTGAGCGACGCATAACACATCTTAAACCCCGACGCTTGCCCTATCTCTTCACCAATGAGCCGCACGTCGAGCCCGTATCCGTTCAACTCGGCAAAGGCGGCCGCCTCTGCACCCGATGCATAGAACCGCGTCACTCCTTCCCGGGTGGGCGGCGGGCCAATAATCCCCGCATCCACACAGCGGCTGCCCGCCGCCACAATAATCTGTTCTATATTGCGGCCCGTCTGCGGCGCCACCGCGTTACAATCTATGTAAACCGTGCTCGCTCCCCTCTCCTCCAACGCCTGCGCCACCTTACGCGCCGTCTCCTCTGCCGCCGCCGGCACTAAAATCGACAACAGTATATCGCTCCGCTCCACCAAATCGCCGAGCGTAGCCAGATCCTTAATCCCCGTCTCCCGCGCTCGCTCCTTGGTCGCAGCGCTGCGCCCCTCCAGGCAGGTGTACACAGTCATTCCATGTTCAATTAACACCCGGGCCACAACGTGCCCCATAGCACCCGGGCTCAATAATCCAACAGCCTCCAACGACATAGTACAACACCCCCTCTAGTCAGAGTACAACCACTCAATTGGACCAATAACTACCTTGCGACAACGCGGCCAGGAAGGCGGATCCGTCATAAATTGATCCTCGTCTAAAATTTCTCATTCGCCCGCTGCGGCCAGCGGCGCAAAAGTCAGGAACGTTCTCTGCCCTTGGCCACTGCCCCGATGCAAGAATTTGGCATTCACCGGCATGCCCACGCTTACACTCGCGGGATCCCGGGCGTCCACGCCTTCGATGCGCGCCACCACCCGCGTACCCTCCGCCAATTCGACCACACCCGTGCAATAGGGATTCTTGCGGTCGTACCCCTCTTCCGCCATAAAAGAAGGGCCGATGGCAATACAGGTGAACGCCGCCAGCCGCCCCTCGCCCTCCACTTCCTCCCACTCCATTGCCGAACTGTAACACTTGGCGCACACCCCACGCGGCGGCACAAAAAGCGTTTTGCACTCTGCACACCGCGACCCCATGATCTTTTCTTCTTTGAGATACTCTTCATACCAATGGTCGCTTATAGGTTTCTCGGCCACCGCCCTATCTCCTTTCGAGGATCGTAAAAGTACAGGTCCCCCCCGTGCCGCCGACATTGTGCGCCGCCCCAATGCGCAAATCTCCATTGCGCACTTGCCGCTCCCCGGCCTGCCCCCGCAATTGTTCCCATATCTCAATCAATTGCGCCGCCCCCGTCGCCCCCACCGGATGCCCCTTGCACTTCAAACCGCCCGATGTATTGATCGGCTTGGCGCCGTCCAAACGCGTTTTGCCCTCGGCCACCGCCTTATAGCCCTCGCCGGCTTTAAAAAACCCCAGATCCTCAATATGAACGAGTTCGGCAATCGAAAAACAATCGTGCACCTCGCAGCACTGGATGTCCTCGGGTCCCAGGTCCGCCATGCCATACGCCTCCTGCGCAGCCGCTCGGGTCGCCTCAAAGTGGGTCAAATCGTCCGCCGCGTGCAAACCCCGGCCGCTGCCCTGCCCCAGCCCCACCACGTAGAGTGGATCGTCGGTAAAACTGCGCGCCATCTCCTCGCCCACCAGCAGCAAGCAGGCGCCGCCGTCGCTAATAGGACAGCAGTCAAAAAGATGAATAGGCCAGGCGATGGCCGGGTTGGCTTTAGGGTCGGCGAGAAAGTCGCGCTCGTCGGCCCACTGCGGCAGCGGCTCGCCCTTGCTCTGGGCGCGCGCCACCTTGCCGTCCATAATTTCGCGTATGGTCTGTTGAAATTGCGCCTTGGGGTTCAGCGGCGCGTTGGCGTGGCTCTTTATCGTCACGTTCATCAAGTCTTCGCGCCCGGCGCCGTACTGGTCAAAATAGGCCGTGGCAATGGCGCCAAACACGCCCGGAAACGTAAAGCCCGCCTTGCGCTCGTAGGGCACCGCCGCCAGCGCCAATCCTTCAGCCACCTCCTCGGTCGAGCGCTTTGACATATCCTCCACCCCGCCCACCAGCACCATGTCGTAAAATCCCGAGGCAATGGCAAACACCCCCTCGCGAAAAGCCAGGGCGCTGGAGGCACAGGCCCCTTCGGTGCGCGTCGCCGGCCGCGGCACCAAACCGATGGCGTCGGAAATAATGGCGCTCCAATGCGACTGGTCGACAAAGAAATCGTTGGTGAAATTGCCTAAGTACAGCGCGTCGATGTCGCGCGGGTCCACCCCATTGTCCACCGAGGCGAGCATGGCGCTAAAGGCCTCGACAAATAGATCTTTGGAGTCCCTGTCGTCGAACATGTCAAAGCGCGACATGCCGGCGCCGACCACGGCCACGCCCCTCCCCAACTTGCGTTTTTTGCTCATGATAATCTCCCGACTCAAACGAGATTGCGCTGGCGACCTTCCCAGTATTTGGCGCGCAACTCGCGCTTTAATATTTTGCCGTAATTGTTTTTAGGAAGCTCGTCGATAAAATCGACCGACTTGGGTTTTTTATAACTGGCGATGCGGTCTTTGCAAAAATCGATCAACTCCGCTTCGCCGACCTCCTCCCCCGGCGCCAGCGCCACCACCGCTTTGACCACCTCGCCCCACTGGGCGTCCGGCACACCGACCACCGCCACTTCGCGTAAGGCCGGGTGCTGGATGAGCACCTCCTCTATTTCGCGCGGATAGATATTCTCGCCACCGCTAATGATCATATCCTTGGAGCGGTCCATCAGAAAGAGATAGCCGCTCTCGTCCACGTAGCCCACGTCGCCGGTGTGCAACCAGCCGTTGCGCAAGGTCTCGGCGGTGGCCTCCGGGTTGCGCCAATACCCCTTCATCACCAGATCCGAGCGCGTCGCAATTTCGCCCGCCTCGCCGGTGGCGCACTCCTCGTCGTTTTGGTCGACGATCTTGATCTCGACGTCGGTGCGCGCCACCCCCGCCGAACTGAGGCGCTGCATCTGTGCCGGCGTACCCTGCGCCACGTGGTCTTGGTGCGAAAGATAAGAAATGGTCATGGGCGACTCGCCCTGACCGTACAATTGCACCAAGCACGGCCCCAATTTCTCTATGGCCCGCAGCATGTCCTCGGTGAGCATGGGAGCGCCGCCGTAGTTGAGCGCTTTCATCGAGCTAAAGTCGCACCGCTCCAGCGCCGGGACGTCGAGCAACAGCTTGATCATAGTGGGCGCCGCAAACATATTGGTGACGCGATACTCCTCGACCAACGCGAGCACCTGCTGCGCGTCGAACGATTTGGACTCCGGAAAAATATGCGCCGCCGCCTTGCCGACATTGGGCAGCGCGTACAAACCGCTGCCGTGCGACAGCGGCGCGGCGTGCAACACCACCTCGCCAGTGCCAAAATTGGGACACATATCGGCGTAAAAGCTCATGCTCATGGCCAGTAAATTGCGGTGCGTCAACATGGCGCCCTTGGGCTGACCGGTCGTGCCCGACGTATAAAAAAGCCAGGCCACGTCGTCGCACGCCACCTCGGCATCGTCAAACGCCTCCGACTCGGCCCCCACCAACGTCTCGTAGTCTAAAAATTCCCCCTCGGCTCCCTCAATCGTAATCAAATGCTTCGCTTGCGTTATATCGCCCCGAACATCGCCCACCGCCTGGTTAAACTCGGGCGAGACGATAACCGCCTTAGCCTCGGAATGATCGATGATATAAGCGAACTCGCGCGGATGCAGCCGAAAGTTAATGGGCACCACCCCACACCCGGCCTTAAACCCGGCGAACATGGCCTCCAGCATTTCGGGACAATTGTACATCAGCACCGCCACGTGGTCCCCGGCCCGCACCCCGAGCCGCCGCAGGGCGTTGGCCAGTTGGTTGGCGCGCGCGTTAAAGCGGGCGTAGTTCCACGTTCTGGCGCCGTGCACCAGCGCCAAAGCATCGGGAAAACTGCGGGCCGACTTGGTCAGTAATTTGCCAATATTCATCGCCTTCTCACGCGCGAAAAAATCACTTGAGAACTAAGCGGACTCACTTAGGTGAGCGCATCCATATAGAGCCGGGTGCGCTCGTTGAGCACGCCGTAAAACGCCCGCACCTCGGAGTCGTCGTGGTGTTTCCAAAAACAGGCGGGAATCACTGAATCGTTGCTCAGATATTGGCGGTCGCGATGCCCGTAATACGTCTGCAAGGTCTTGCGCTCGCGCTGCGTCACCCGCGTGGTGGCGGTGTGCAGCACGGCGATATTAAACACCGCCGCCGTGCCAGCCGGCCCGTGCAAATCGTAGATCCCCCGCTGCCGCACCTGTTCCTCCCAGTCCTCGATTATCGGCTGGTGAATGGACTCGGGCGACAGCGAAAAGCAATGGCTGCCCTCGTCCACGTCCGTCAGGTAGAGCATCACCTGAATGTAGTCCATGCGCAGCGGATGCGCGGGCAGGTGCGGCCGGTCGCGGTGCCAGCCGCGCCGCGGCTCGCCGTCATACGGCCCCATATAGCGCGCCCCGAGCTCCGAAAAACAGATCGGCCCTCCCATCAACTCTTCTAAAACCGGTAAAATCTTGGCATGGCGAATGGCCCCGTCAAAAGCCGGCGTGGTCATCAAAGCGTCGTAGTTGATGCGCTGGTGGCCGTGCTGAAACCAGCAATAGTGTTTTTCCGTGCGGTCGCGATCAAAAAGTTCTACATAATGCGCCACTTCCTCATCGCTGAGCACCTTGCCCAGGTTGAGAAAGCCGTGTTCGGCAAAAAAAGTGTAATCCTCTTTGTCCATGCACCCTAATCCCGTCAATAGCAATCACTTCATCAGATTCAAAATGAATGTAGATTACCAGACCACATCCAACAAGGACCGCCCTCAGCCCCGCACCGGCCCCTCATTGCGCCACCAGCGCACTTCGTTGCTGCCGCGTTCGGCACAGGCGACAATGTCGAGCCGGCCGTTGCCGTTGAGGTCGGCGACGATGACCTGATTGGCCTTGGGCCAGTTCTCCTTCAGCACCTGCATGTCCCAGTGCCCCCGCGGATCCCCCTGGTGTTTAAACACCGCCAGGTGCCCCTCATCGCCCCAGGCCGAGGCCACTACTTCCACTTGCCCGTCATTGTCGAGATCGGCGGCAATGGCTTCAAAGGCATTGGGAAACAACGCACATATAACGTGCTTCTCCCACGGACACTGGCGCGGCTCACCGCTGTTTTCATACCACATAATCTGGTGCTCCACCCCCTCTTCCACATCGCGCATGCCCAGCGCCATCACCACGTCCACCTTACCGTCCCCGTCCACGTCCACCGGATGCCCATGGGTAGGCTGCGGCGCCGCATCGATCACGTGTTTTTTCCACGGCTCCGCCACAGGGTCACCCGGGTTTTCGTACCACACCACCTGATTACCGACAAACGCGGTCCCCAGTAAATCCATCTTGCCGTCGCCGTCAAAATCCACCGCACATACGGTCCGCGTCTCACTGATATCTTCTTCAATTATATGCTTGACCCACTCCCCACCGGTATTTTCAAACCAGGCAAATTGATTGCCCTTTCTCCAACTGGAAGCCGCCACGTCGAGCCGGCCGTTGCCGTTAAAATCGGTCACCGCCACGTCGTACGCCCCCGGCAGCCCGTCCAACGTAATGTGGTGCTGTTTCCAGGACGCCTTTTCCCGCGGATCACCATCTATTTCAAACCACAACACCCCCCCGTTTATATTGTCGATGCCGACGATTTCCGGCCGCCCGTCGCCGTTGATATCGGCTATGGCGTGGCGCTCCAACCACTCGCCGCTGCGCTGGTGCACAATGTGTTTTGTAAAATTGCCCTGGCCGTCATTTTCCATCCAGTAGAGGCCGACGTCTGTGTCTGGCGTCACCAGGTCGAGGCTGCCGCTGCCGGTGAGGTCTAGGGCGGATACGGCAAAGGAATAAGAAAATCCATCTGCTACCAGATGTTCTGTAAATTTGATGTATTCCAATTGCGTTCTCCTTTTTAACAATTGCGCGACAGACAATATACTTACTTCTGGTTTGTGTGTATAATGCTTCGTTTTTCTAGTATGTGGACGGTCCGGTAGGGGAGGGTCCCTCGCTCATTCTCGCCCGGCTCCTGCCGGGCTCC
>CAXGRO010000148.1:0-10690 GCA_964012055.1 uncultured bacterium | reverse complement strand
CCCACGGTAAAAAATACTTGACCTTTTGGCCGCATATGACCCACTATTAGTTAGGCGGTAAACGGGAGAATCCGCCTGTGAAACACATTTATAGTTATGGACGACGAAATGTCCATCGTGCAATTGCTCACCCGCCTTTTGGAGCGCTCCGACTACAAAGTGACGGTGGCGCTCGACGGCAAGGAAGGCGTGAAACTCTACCACCAAGACCCGGCCGACCTGGTCATCGTCGACATTTTCATGCCCGAAATGGACGGCCTGGAAGTCATCCGCCAGCTCAAGGCCGAATTTCCCGACGTGCACCTGATCGCCATTTCCGGGGCGCCCAAAAACCTGCTGCCCAAGGCGGAAGAGCTGGGCGCCAACCAGATTTTGCGCAAACCCTTTAACCTGGACGTTCTGTTGCAGGCCATCGAAACCGAACTGGGTTTCGCCGACTGACCTGCTTACCCACCCTCCCGCCGTTTCACCTTGACCGGCTGCCCCGTCCGCGCCGCTTCCCAGGCGGCCTCGGTTAACTCGATCACCCGCAAACCGCACACCGGCGGCACCTGCACCTCGTCGCGGCCGAGGATGGCGTCGACAAAATTGCGGTCGGGGGTGGTGGCGCCCGGCAGGCCGCTGGGTTCGTGCGTCTCGTTGCTCGACGCCGCCTTATAGGTGAGATGGCCGTTGCGTATGTAAACCGCGGCTTTGGTGCCCCAAATGGTAATGTCCTCCCACATGCCCTCGGTAGGCGAGTTGCCGACAATGGAGATATTGCCCATCGCCCCATTGGTAAAGCGCAGCGACAGCGCTGAGTTGATGTCCACTTCCGCGGAAAAATTATCCATATAAGCCTGCACCTCGTCCACCGCCAGCCCCGTCATCCACAACACGACATCTAACAGATGGCTGCCCGAATCGTTGAGCTGCCCGCCGCCCGACAACGCCAATTGCTGGCGCCAGGTGCCGGTGGTACCGCTGTACCATTTCTGATCTTGCAAGGCAGAAATAAATTGCACCTCGCCCAATTCGCCCGCCCGAATCTGGTTGCGCACAAAGCGGTAAACGGGCTGTAAGTGGCGCTGGTAAGAGACCATCAACAGTTTGTTCGCCTCTTCGGCTTTGGCGATGACCTGCTCGGCGTGGTCTACCGTACACACCATGGGTTTTTCCGTCAGCACGTGCAACCCCGCACTGAGCGAGGCCATAATGTGTTCAAAATGCAGGGTGTGCGGCGTGGAAATTTCCACCGCGTCCAACTCGACCTCTTTTAACATTTCCCGGTAGTTGCTAAAAACGGGCACGGCAGCCACGGCCTCGTGGCGCGCCTGTACGCGTTCTATACTGGCAGTACTCGGGTCGCACAGGGCCGCCACCTCGGTCTCGGCTATATCCAGCACCCGACCGATATGGCCGCCGGCATTGCCGCCGCAGCCGATAAACCCCACCCTGATTTTGGCCATATTTCGATTCCTCCTCGGCTAAAAATAGATAACGTGTAGCGCTTGAATATATCCCCGCACCAATCCTGCCTCAAGGCACAAATGAAAATTTGCCCTCGGGCGCTCAGTGCAATACCTTAGGGGCAATTGACTAAAAACACCAGGAGCAGATTATGGCGCGCGTGCAGCAAACACAGGTCTACAAATTCTCCAGCAAAAGCCTACAGGCCCTCTCCTCCCTCTCGGTACAGTTTGTCTCATTTATTATTGAGGAGGGGTTCAAGGGCCAAACCTTGGATATAATTGTCACCGCTTTTACCCGCCACCAGCGCAAGATCGTCAGCGGCGTCTTGGGCAGTGCCGGCATTGCCGGGGGCGCCTGGGCCGCCGTTTCCATCTGGGCCAGTTCGCTGGGTTTTTGGGGCAGTATCGGCTACACCCTGGGCGTCGTTTCCATGCCGGTATGGGTCCCCGTGGTGGGCAGCGTCGCCGGCCTCACCACCGCCGGGGGCGCGATTTACGGCGTGCTAAATTTGGCCAAGGGCCGTCAGCAAACGCGCAAATTGCGCAGCATTATCGGCCTCAGCAAGATGCTCATTGGCCGCCAAGACCTCGACGACAAGGACGAACGGCTGCTGCGCCGCTTTCTCTCTGCGCAACAGGTGAAGGAAGAGAAAATTCAGGAACTGTTGCAAACCAGTCCAGACGACGGCCTGCAGCTGGCTCTGGGTGGCCTGAGCGCCGCCGACCGCCTGGAAATCGTCCGCTACATCTTTCCCCTGGTCTACTTTGAAGACGGCGTCATTTCCCAGGCTACCAGCAAGCACTTCCGCCGCCTGTGCACCCACTTGCAACTGGCCGAAGGCACGGCCACCGAAATCTCGCAGGCCTATCGCAAGCGCCTCGAATCGCAGTGGAGCTACTTTCAAAACTTGATCTGCCAGCTCAACTACTTTGCCAACGTCTTGAGTTTTGACGGGCCCGAAATGGAATTGCTCAGAGAGCAATTGGAACAGCTGATCAATTTTGACCCGCGCAAGGCCGCCGGCGTGCGACGCGAGAAAATGCTGGACCTTTTGGGCCGCCAGTCCAGCCGCTTTGCCACCGCGCTAGACGAAGAGGACGTTCTCTCCGAGGCCGCCCTCATGAGCGCTTACGCCCTGGCACAGACGGCGGTGCCCGATTTGGAAAACCGCGAGCAATTGGAAGATGCCTTCGACGCACTGCTAGAAGTCAACGCCGACTTGTCGGAGGAATACAAGAACAAGCTGGTCACCGCCCGCCAACAGGTCGACAAGCTCTACGCCATTACGCGGTCGCAGATCATGGCGATGTCACAGGCCAATTCCAAGTCTAAATCCAAGTCAAAGAAAGAGGACTAGGTCTTAACGCACGACGGAACCAGGCGGCATATCCTGCTCCAGGCCAATCAACCCCAGATTGCCCTGCCCGTCGTGGGCCGCCAAAATCATGCCTTCCGAGGTAATGCCGCGCAGTTTGGCCGGCTTGAGGTTGGCCACTAACACCAGTTTTTTACCCGGCAGATCTTCCGGCTGATACGATTCGGCAATGCCGGCCACCACAGTGCGCTGCTCGTCCCCCAAATTTAACGTCAGCTTGAGCAATTTATCGGTCTTGGGCACTTTTTCGGCTTCTATCACTTCTGCCACGCGCAATTGCACTTTGGCGAATTCGTCAATGGTAATCTGTTCGCTCATCTCTTCTTTCTTTTGCTCGCCTTTCTTTCTTTCTTTTTTTGCACCGGCGACTTTGGCCGTCGCTTCCTCTGCCTCCCTCTTCTCCAATTCCACTTTGGGGAACAGAATGGGCGCCTCTGCGGGAACCTGCGTCCCAACCGGCGCCAGCCCCCACGTGGCGATCTGTTCCAGCGTTGAACCACCCAGCCCCAAACTGGCGCGAATCTCCGCCGCTTTTTGCGGCATGGCCGGCTCCAACAACACCGAGGTGATGCGCAAACCTTCGACGATATTGTAGAGCACGGTCCCCAGGCGATCTTTGTTCTGCGGATCTTTGGCCAGTTGCCACGGCTCCTCGTCGTTAAAATAGCGGTTGAGCAAGCGCACGAATTGCATGATCTCTTCCAAGGCGGCGTAGAACCGCAGCCCCCCAATCAGCGTCCGCACCTTCTCCAACAGGCCGGTACCGGCCTCGACAACTTCGCGGTCGCGCTCACCCAGCTCAAATTGGGGCACAACTCCGTCCAAGTGGCGCAACAGCAGCGCCCGCACGCGCGACAGCAAATTGCCTAGATCGTTGGCCAGGTCGGCGTTGTAGCGCTTCACCAACCCCGCCTCGCCCACGGCGCCGTCCTGGCCGTAAACCACCTCCTTGAGCAGGTAGTAGCGCACCGGGTCTGGGCCGTATTTCTCCGCCAGTTCAAAGGGGTTGACCACATTGCCCAGCGACTTGCTCATCTTACGCCCGTCGGCACCCATCAGATAACCGCCGACGTTGAGGTGCTGGTAGAGGGGAATGCCGGCCGCCTTGAGCATGGTGGGCCAAAACACGGCGTGGGCTTTGAGAATATCCTTGCCAATAAAGTGCTGGGCCGCCGGCCAGTAGCGCCCGTATTTTTCGCCGTTGGGATATTCCAGCGCCGACAAGTAATTGATCAGCGCGTCGAACCACACGTAGGTCACATGGTTGTTGTCCCACGGCAGCGGAATGCCCCAAGGCACGCGCTCGATGGGCCGCGAGATGGACAAATCGCCAATCGACTCGGACAACAGCGACAGCACCTCGTTGCGGTAGCCGGCGGGGCGGATAAAATCTTGGCGCTCTTCTATGTAGGTATGCAGCCACTCGCGGTAATTGTCCATGCGAAAAAAATAATTCGCTTCAACGCGTGCCACCGGCGGGTCTTTGTCCTCGGGCAGTTTGCCGTCGACCAGTTCCTTTTCGGTGACAAAGCGCTCTTGGCCCACCGAGTAGAGCCCCTCGTATTCGGCGTAGTAGATGTCGCCCTGGTCGTACACTTTTTGCAGGATTTGCTGCACGACCTTCTTGTGGCGCTCTTCGGTGGTGCGAATAAAATCGTCGTTGCCCACCCCCAACACCTGCCAGGCTTCGCTAAAACGGCGGCTGATGCGGTCGCAGAACGCCTGCGGCGCCTCGCCGGCCGCTTCGGCCGCCTGAAAAACCTTCTCGCCGTGTTCGTCGGTGCCGGTGAGCGAGTAGGTGTCGCAGCCCCCGAGGCGGTGGAAGCGCGCTAGGAAATCGGTGATCACCGTAGTATAGGCATGGCCGATGTGCGGCACGTCGTTGACGTAGTAGATCGGCGTGGTCACGTACAGGGCTTTGTCCATTTTTCCTCCGTATTGCTTACAGAGCTAACTATTCTCTACTTAATAAAACCACTTCGTCTTGCGCCGGCGTCGTCACTACGGGCCCGTCTTGGGGATCGACATACGCGTTAATCTCCAGCCGCACCCCGAATTCCGGCAGATAAATGCCCGGCTCCACCGTAAAACCCGTACCCGGCAAAATCTCGCGGGTGTCGTGCGTCTCCAAATCGTCCAGGTTGACCCCCAGCCCGTGCACCATGGGCCCCGGGCCCAAACTGTGGCCGGTGCGGTGCACAAAATAGTCGCCGTAGCCGGCGGCAGCGATGTGGTCGCGGCACAGTCGGTCCAACTGCCACCCCTGCAGCGCGTCGCCGCGCTCCCAGGCCTGTCGCAGTTGTTCTATAACTAGATCGCGCCCTTCTCGCACAATGTCAAATACCGCTTGCTTGTGGGACGGTACCGCACTGCCGGCGTGGGCCACCCAGGTGATGTCGCCAAAAATGTTGTGCTCGCCCGGGTGGCGCGCCCACAGGTCGATCAACAGCCAGTCGCCGGCGACAATGGGAGCGCAGGCGACGGCGGTGGGCTCGTAGTGGGCATTGCCGCTGTTGGCGTTAACGCCTACAATCGGGCGGTGGTCCATGTCCAATTGGCGGCGCGTGAATTCTCTAACGATGAACTCCTGGACCTGAAATTCGCTCAGCGGTTCACCATTTTTTAAACAGTCGCGCACCAGGTCAAAAGCCGCGTCCTTAACTTCCACCACGTGGCGGCAAGCGCTGCGGTGCGATTCAAGGGCCTGGGCGCTCCACGTCGTCAGCCCCACCTGAAAAAGCGCCGCGGCCGAGACCACCTGCACGCCCAGCGAACGCACCAATTCGAGAGTGCCGCCGTCCACCCACGACATGGTGGGCAGTTCGGCGCCGGGCGAGTAATCCATAGCCACCTGGACGCAATCTTGTAGCGCCGTTTGCAGCAGTGAGCACATCTCGCTCCAACTGCGGTAGGGGGCCAAGTCAACGTCCAAATCGGCAAAAACGTCCATCTCGATGGCATGGCACAGCAGGCGAGGGCGGCCGGCGGCCAGGATCAGCAAAAAAGCGCGACGCGTCGTCCGCCGCTTGTCGCCGAGCAACTGCCACATGACCGGATTGCCGCCACGAAAATCGTAGACCAGCCAGGCGTCGATGGCCTGTGTTCTCATGTGCTCCTGGATATTGTCTAGGTCCACCATGTCATCTATCCCCCGCAAAATGCCGCCGCAAATACTGCCCCGTCCACGAGCCCTCGGCGGCGGCGATTTCGCGCGGCGTGCCCTGGACTATCACCTGGCCGCCGCCGGCGCCGCCCTCCGGCCCCATGTCGATCACGTAATCGGCCAGGGCGATCAATTCGATGTGGTGCTCCACCACAATCACAGAATTGTCCTCGTCGACCAAGCGCTGCAGCAACTCGGCCAAAAAGCGCACGTCCTCCAGGTGCAGGCCGGTGGTAGGTTCGTCCAAAATATACATCGTGTGGGCGCTTTGCGGGCGGCCCAGTTCCGCGGCCAGTTTAATCCGCTGCGCCTCGCCGCCCGACAGACTGTGCGCCGCCTGACCCAATTGCAAATACCCCAGGCCCACCTCTTCCAACAGGAACAAACGCCGGCCGATTTCGGGAACGGCCGCAAAAATTTCGCCGGCTGTCAGCGGGCTCAATTCGAGCACGTCGGCAATGCTGAGTTCGCGGTAGCGCACGTCGAGGATCTCGCGCTTGTAGCGCCGGCCGTCGCAGGCATTGCACAAAACATCCAGATCTTCAAAAACCCCCTGCCGCGCCGCGTCCACCCCGCTACCCCTGCAAGTCTCGCAAGCCCCTTCGGGAGTGTTAAAACTGAAGTGGCCCGGCCGGTAGCCGCGCATGCGCGCCTCGGGCACTTGGGCAAATAAGTGGCGGATGTGGGTCAAAAGGCCGGTGTAGGTGGCAGCGTTGGAGCGCGGCGTGCGGCCGATGGGTTTTTGATCGACGGCGACGACGCGCTCCAATTGTTCCACGCCGGCGCACGACTCGTAGGCCAGCGGCCGACGCTCGGCCTGTTGCAATTGGGCGGCCAGCAGTGGATAGAGTGTGTCGCCTACCAAGGTGCTCTTGCCCGAACCCGACACGCCAGTGACGCACACCAGATTGCCCAGGGGAAAAGCGACGGACACATCGCGCAAATTGTGCCCTTTTGCGCCCCGCAACTCCAACCATCCCCCGCCACCCCCCGGGCGTTCCCGACTCTGTCCCACCGACAGTTCGCCGCGCAAATAGCGCCCGGTTAAAGAAGCGCTCTGCGCCACTTCGGACGGCGTCCCGGCGGCGGCAATTTGCCCTCCTTCAACGCCGGCACCCGGCCCCAGGTCGACGGCGTAGTCAGCTTGGGCGATAAAGGCGGCGTCGTGTTCGACCAGCAGCACGGTATTGCCGTGATCGCGCAGGCGCTTTAGCGACTCTAACAGGCGCCCGGCGTCGCGCGCGTGCAGGCCAATGCTGGGCTCGTCGAGCACGTAGAGCACCTGCGTCATGCCCGAGTCCAGCACCGCCCCCAAACGCAGGCGCTGAAACTCGCCGCTGGAGAGCGAGTCGGCCCGGCGATTGAGGGTTAGATAGCCCAGCCCCAATTCCAATAAATGTTCCATATTTTGACGAATCTGCCCAACCAGGCGAGTGCCGATGGGGGCGCGTGGCCCCGCAAAGGACAATTGCGCCATAAAAATGGCCGCATCCTCTATGGACAGTCCCGTCACAGCGGCGATTGAGCGCCCCTCTATATCCACCGCCAACGCTTCTGGCCCCAGGCGCACGCCGCGGCACGCCGCGCAGGGGGCGTCTTCCAAACGCTCGTCCAACCAGGCCAGTTCCGCGTCTGCCGCCTTGGCCCGCAGGCGTTCCAGCCAGCGCCGCACGCCTATAAACCCACCGCGCTTGCCGGAACCCTCCCAACACTGCCGCGCCACGGCGGCATCCCACTCGCCCAGCGGCGCATCGCCCTCCACTTTGTGGCGCTGGCAAAAGCGAGACAATTTCTCCCGCAAATCGTCGTGGCCAAAATCCTGCCACAAGGTGCCCAGTGCGTCGTCGAAGGAGGCGCGCCCGCCGGCAAAAATTCGCGCAAAGGTCAAACCGCTCTGCACCCCCAAACCGCGGCAGTCGGGACAGGCTCCCTGCGCCGAATTAAAAGAAAAGAGGGCTGGTGAAATGTCTCCGAAAGGTTCGCCACAGCGCGCACAACTGGGGCGCACGGCAAAAGCAACCTCTTGCCCACCCAGCACCTGTAAAAGGATTTGACCTTCGCCCAATTCGAGCGCCGCCTGCAGCGAGCCGTGCAAGCGCCGCACCGTGTCCGGCTTAATCACCAGGCGGTCCACCACCACTTCAACGCGCTGCTTTTGAAAACGCTTGGCGTCTAATTCTTCGAGCAACACCTGCTCGCCGTCGACGCGCAGGCGACGATAGCCGGCGCGGTCGACCCACTCTATCAATTCGGCCCCCGATTCTGCATCGCGCCAACGCCGCGGCGCCATGACCAGCAAGCGGGTGCCCTCGGCCAAACCAGCGGCGTGCTCGTACACTTCTTCAAAGCGCTGGGCCATAACTTCGGCGCCGCAAGCCAAGCAGCTGGCCCGCCCCAAACGGGCGTAAAGCAGGCGCAAATAGTCGTACACCCCGGCCAGCGTCGCCACCGTGGCGCGCGGATTTTGCCAACCCCGGTGCTGCTCAATGGCCACGGCCGGCGCCAGACCGTCGAGGCGGCGCACTTTGGGGGCGCGCAAACGCCGCACCAGGGCCTGGGCGCTGCGCTCGAGCGTCATTAAATAGCGCCGCCGCGCCTCGGCGTACACCGTGCCAAAAGCCAGCGACGTTTTGCCCGATCCCGACACCCCGCTAATAGCAACCAACGCCCCATGCGGCAAATCGACGTCTACGCCGCGCAAATTGTGCTCGGCGGCCCCCCTGATTGAGATCGCCCTCATTTCCGTCTCGGCATGGAAAGATCTTGACAAAACTATCGCGGTGGGTTTACTAATTGATGGAACAGACTTTAAATATCAAGGTTAAAACGCACTCATGCAAAAAATTGGTTGGGCCTTTGCCGCCCTCGCCCTGCTCTACCTATGCCCCTTCGACGTCCTGGCCCAATCTAACCTACAAGGCACGGCTCCTTCCGGGCGCCGCCTCTTCCACTCCCCCGCGCTCAGCAGCAACGGCCTGGCCTGCATTAACTGCCACGCCGACTTTGACGAAGAGCGCTCGCCCGACGGCCTCATCCGCTCCGGCCACAGCCTCTACAACGCCGCCCGGCGCGACAATTGGTGGGGCAAAGACTCTGAAGACATTGACGCCTACCCCGACATTTCCACCGCCGCTATCGTCTGCGTGGTGCGCTACCAGCGCAATACCGCCAAAAAACTCACGGCCCAGCAAATGCTCAACCTACAGGCCTATTTAGAAAGCATAACCCGACGCCCCACTACGGTCCCCCTGGCCATCACCCCGGGCGCCGACAAGACGCGCGAGTACGTCGGCTTTGGCGGCGGCAACCGCCACAAGGGCCGCGACCTTTTTTACGCCGCCTGCCACACCTGCCATCCCAACGGCAACGCCGGCATTGGTCCTACCCTGCCGCGTCACAAAGATCCGGCGTTTTACGCCCAAAAAATCCGCGAAGGCGACGGCCTGGGCGCCGTGTTGGCCGGCATCGACCCCAATGCCTACGATGAGAAATCAGGGCAATTCATGCCCTTTTTTGGCGCCGATCGCCTCAGCAACGAGCAAATCCGCCACATCATCGCCTATATCAAGAGTTTGTCCCCGCCCAAGAAATAAACTCAGCGCCGCACGGCGACCCAGGCAAAACGCCCCAGGTGAAAAAGAAGCGTAAAGGCCGTCCACAGACCGATGAGGGCAAACGACTCGGCGGCGCGGTCGAAAACCAGCCCCAAAGTCAGCAATAACAAGCTCGTGTTGCGCCGCCCGGCGATCAAATGAAAGGCGGCGTCGACGGGAGCGTAATCGAAGAGTTCCCGCCCGTAGAGCTTTTTAAAACTGCCCGTGGCAATCTTGTCCAATAGGAAAACCCCCAGCAGCGCCCAGGTAGCCAGCGCCATAGGGTGGGTGGTGAACAGGGCGCCAGCGCTGAAGTGCCATCCTAACGCCGCGTACCACAACCCCAGACCGGGCATGGCGGCAATGTGTTCAAAGGCGCCCATGGCGTCGCTGAGTTGCAAGGTGAGGCGCGCCAGTTTGCCGTCCACCGAGTCGAGCAAAACGCCGCACCAGGCGACCAACACCCCCCAACCCAAATGCCCCAGGACAAAGCAGGGCACCGCGCCCCAGATGCACACAACGGACAGCAGAGTGAACAAATTGGGCGGCAAGGTCGTGGCGCTCAACTGCCGCGTAATCCAGCGCACCAGATGGTAATAGCCGTAGCGCGCCACCGCGTCGATTACACCTTTAAAAGTGCGGCGGTACATTAAATAATCGAGCGGCCACAGATCCTCGACTTCATCCACGGATACCATAAAGGGCACCATTGTCAGGCGCAGCGAGGGCACGTAGTGCTCAAAATCCGCCGGATGCTGTACCTGCAACCCCAGGCCGTCTGCCGCTTTGGTTAGTTCTTCCAGGGGCCATGAGCCGTCCCGAGTTCCATCCCACAGTTTTGCTGTTTGCGGCAGGCTCTCAGCCGCTGCGAACAGGGCGGCACTGCCCCCTTCGCCCACGACCAGATTTCCCGGCCCCTGCTGCAGCAAGTGGGCGAGCACGCGCTCGTCGTAGAGCACATCGCCCGCCAGCAGCAGCAGAGGCCCTTGCACTTGCCCCAGCGCCCCCCCCATGCCGCCGTTGGGCACTTCGGTAAAGACCAGATCTACGGCATAAATCCGCGCAAAGTCGGGACGCAGGTGCTCAACGGCTTACCGACTTTGCGCC
>CAXGRO010000147.1:0-10691 GCA_964012055.1 uncultured bacterium | reverse complement strand
ATGTTGGTGGACAATTCGATTGTGGTGCTGGAGAGCATCTTCCGCTGCCGCGAAGAGGGCGACAATTTAATCGCCGCCACGGTGCGCGGTACCGGCGAAGTGGGCAGCGCTGTCGTCGCCTCGACCTTGACCACCATCGCCGTGTTTTTCCCCATTGTTTTTGTGGAGGGTATTGCCGGCCAGGTTTTCAGCGATATGTCGTTGACCGTGGTTTTCTCGCTGCTGGCTTCCCTGGGCGTCGCCTTGTTTTTTATTCCCATGCTGGCGTCGCGTCAACTGCAGCAAAGCAGCGCGTTAGAAAAGCTGGGCGCCAGTGCGTTCCTGCATCTGCACGCCCTCGAAAGGGCGCGCCGGGCGGCAAAGGATGCCGAGCTTTCTCGTCTGGGGCGATTTGGCAGGGTGTTGTTAGCCCTGCCCTATTTGCTCTACGAGGTGTTATGGCGCCTGCTGCTCATTGTTGCCACTTTGGTGGCTGCGGTGTTGAAAATAGTGCTCATTCTGCTCGTTGAAGTTTTGTGGCCGCTGATCAAGCCGATTGAGTATTTCCTGGTCAAACCGCAGCGCACCTTGCAAAGCCGCGTAGTCGCTTGGGCTCAGGACAATTATCTGGGCCTGTGGTGGGTAATCCAGCGCCGTTGGTCCAGGGCCGGCTCTTGGGGGACGGGCAACCTCTTTGAGCAGGTCTGGCCCGCCATTCTTAGTTTGGGGGCGGCGCCCGCGCTGGCCGGTGATATGCAGGATTTTTGGGGCTGGATCACTCGTTCGCGCCTGTTCGGCAGAATATTGAAAGCTCCACTCTTTCCCCTGGTGCTGGTCTATCTGGTTTTTCGCTTTGCTTTTCACTCTGTGTTGGGGCTGGTAGGGACGGTTTTGCAATTAGCCCTCTTGCTCGTGGGGCTGGTGCTGGTATTGGCCCTTTTCCTATTGGCCATGGTGCTGCTGCCCGTTTTTATGCCTTTGCTCTTGATTTTTGAGGGGGCGTTTGGATTGATCCAGAGGGCCTATCCCGCGGTTTTGGGTTTTGCCTTGCGCCAGCGTTTTTTGGTGGTGCTGACCGCTCTGGCGAGTTTTCTGTATTGCTGGTTCGAATTGGTGCCCAAGCTGGGGACGGAGTTGATCCCCCAGGTGCACCAGGGGGAATTTAATTTGGAGGTCACTCTGCCGGTGGGCACGCCGCTGGAAAAAACGGCCGAAACCATCGCCGCGATTGAGGCGGTGGTGGAGCGTCAGGAGGAAGTGCAGCGTTTTGCCGCCGGGGTGGGCACCGACGAGTCGGCCACCAGCGCCTCCGACGAAGGCGAACACACCGGCCGTATTACCATCAAATTGCAGCAGGGGTCGACGCCGCAAACGGAGCAGGTGCTCATCGAGCGTTTGCGCCGCCAGTTGCGCGATTTGCCCGAAACCGAGATCGAGGTGTCGCACCCGGCGCTGTTCAGCTTTAAGACGCCGGTGGAGGTGGAATTGCGCGGTAAGGACTTGCGCCAGCTGCGCCGACTCAGTCGGCGCGCCGAAGCGGCGCTGCAGGCCTTGCCCGGTCTGGCGGACGTCAAGTCGTCGCTGCAGACGGGCAATCCGGAGTTGCGCATCATATACGATCGCCGGCGTTTGGCCGAGTACGGGCTCTTCCCACGCGCCGTGGCCGAGTTGGTGCGTCACAAGGTGCAGGGCAAGGTGGCGACGGACTTTCGCCAGGATGAGCAATTGATCGACATTCTGGTGCGTTTGCGCCCGGACGACCGGCTGGGTTTGGAGGAGTTGCGGCGGCTGGTGATCAACCCCAACGGCGAGATCCCCATTCCTTTGGAGGCGGTGGCGCGCATCCAAGTAGACGAAGGTCCCAGCGAAATCCGCCGCATCGATCAGCAGCGCGCCGCGCTGATCACCGCCAACATCCGCGATATCGATTTGGGCACGGCTTCGGCGCAGATCGACCGGGTTTTGCAAACCATTGATTTTCCACCCAGTTTTAGCTATTTGATTGGCGGCCAGAACCGCGAGATGGAAACTTCGCTCAAGAGCCTGCTCTTTGCCCTGGCGCTGGCCCTCTTTTTGGTCTACGTGGTTATGGCCAGCCAATTTGAGTCGCTGGTACATCCGTTTATTATCATGTTTACCGTGCCGCTGGCGCTGATCGGCGTGGTGGTGGTATTGTACGTCGTCGGCGTTGCTTTAAGCGTGGTGGTTTTTATTGGCCTGATCATGCTGGCCGGCATTGTGGTCAACAATGCCATAGTGCTGGTCGACTACATCAATACGCTGCGCCGCAGCGGCGTGGAGAAGATGGCAGCGATCGTTCAGGCCAGTTCGGTAAGGCTGCGGCCCATTGCCATGACGACGGCGACTACGGTGTTGGGGCTTTTGCCCATGGCGCTGGGTTTAGGGGAGGGAGCCGAGATTCGCACGCCGATGGCGTTGACGGTGATCGCCGGGTTGATTAGTTCGACGTTTTTGACGCTGGTGGTGATTCCCACCGTGTATTCGCTGGTGGATCGGAGACCTTAAGAATGGACGAAGACCGCAAATATTTCTTGCCGCGCCTGTCAGTGAACCGGCCGGTGACTGTGGTTATGGCGCTGGTGGCTCTTTTAGTGGTGGGTTATATCGCCAACTCGCGCGTTTTACTGGCGCTGGTGCCCGGCGGGCAGGATTACCCGAAGTTGTGGATCAACGCCAGCTATCGCAACGCCACCTCGATCGAAGTTGAGCAGAAGGTCACCAAACCCATCGAAGAGGGGGTGGCTATGGTCAGTGGCGTCGAGGAGATTAAAACTCGGAGTTCTCGCAGCAATAGCCGTACGACCGTTAGTTTCCGCAAGAATGTAGATATGAAGGAAGCCTTCGCGCAGATGCGCGATCGCATGGACCGGGTCATGCCCGAACTGCCCGACGAAGTCGAGCGCATCTGGATATACCGGTGGAACGAGGACGACATTCCGCTGATGTACATGGTGGCGACCTTTACTGAGGATTACCTCGATCCGGTCAGCGTGCTCGAAACGCACGTGCAGCCGGCCCTGCAGCGCATTGAGGGGGTGGGCGAAGTGCGGGTATGGGGCGGGCGGGGCAAACATCTGCGCATCGAAATGGATCAAGACAAGATACGCGGACACAACGTTGATGTGGGACAGGTTGTAGGGCAGATCAGCGGGCAAAATTTCACCATGCCGGGCGGTTATGTGGTGGAGGGGGGCAAGAAGATATACCTGCGCTCCATGGGCAAATTCAGTGGCCCGGAAGAGTTGGAGGGATTGCTGATCAGCCGCGACTACGGCCTGCGGCTGGGGGACGTGGCCAAGGTGAGCCTGACCGAATCCAGGCGCGAGCGCATCGAACGCATCGACGGCGCCGAACTGGTTGGCATGCTGGTGCGCCCGGTGACCGGCGGCAATATGGTCAAGACCTCGCAAGAAGTGCGACAGACGCTGGAAGAGCTGAAAAAAAAGCCGCACTTGCACGGTCTCGACTTTGAAATTTTCTGGGACCAGGGGCCGCACATTGAAGAAGCGGTAAACAATTTAAAAAATGCCGGTATGTGGGGCGGTCTCTTCGCCGTGTGTGTGCTGTTCTTATTTTTGCGCGCCGTGCGCATGACGCTGATCATCACCCTGGCCATACCGCTGTCGCTGCTGGTGACCGTAACGGTCATCTACTTCATGGGCTGGACGCTCAATATCGGCACGCTCATGGGGTTGATGTTGAGCGTGGGACTGGTGGTGGACAACGCCATCGTCATCGTCGAAAACATCTACCGCAAGCGTCAGGAGGGGGTCGAGCCGCGCACCGCGTCGGTGGATGGCGCCGGCGAGGTGGGGCTGGCCGTGACCATGGCGACGCTGACCACGGTGGTGGTCTTTTTGCCGCTAATCCTCATGAGCGGCGACGACGGCATGGCGTTCTGGATGTTGCGCATTGGCCTGCCGGTGATGGTGGGGCTGGTGGCCTCGCTGTTCATCGCTCTGGCTTTTATCCCCCTAGGCGCCCTTAAGCTCTCGGCCCGCCAGGAGCGCGGCGAGTTGCGCTTTATCGTCTGGCTGCGCGGGCGCTATATGCGCTGTTTGGAGTGGGTGCTACGCCGCCGGGTCGACGCGGTGATTTTGATGCTGGCGGCGCTGGCCAGCATGCAATTCCCCATGGAAAAGATGAAGCGCGGCGAACTGCAGGAGCACCGCCGCGATCTTGACATCAGCTTTAACATGCCGCCGGGTCAAACGCTGGAGCGGGCTAACGCCTTTGTCTCGGCCATAGAGGATACCATAAACAACCACCGCCGCGAATACAATATCAAGTCGATCCGCAGCAATATATCACCCGGCTGGTCGCACCTGGAGATTTTCTTTAACGAGGAGAAAACGCTGATCTGGTACGAGGTGGCGTACGAGGAATTGATGGAGAAATTGGGATGGCGTGAAAAACCTCATCTCGACTACGACGAAGTCGTTGAGGACGTCAAGAAGCGGCTGGGCACCATGCCCGCCGGCATCACCATGCGGGTCAATTGGCGCAGCAGCGGCAACAGCCAGGACGCCTGGTTTTCCATTCACCTCTACGGCGACGACACGCGCGTGCTCATGGCGCTGTCGCAAGAAGTGGAGCGCCGCCTGCAGAACATTCCGGCCATCCAGGCGGCCTACACCGACATGGAGCGCGGCAACACCGAATTGCAGGTGCGTCTAAACCGCGACAGGACGCGCAGCTACGGCATAGATCCCAGTACGGTGTCGCGCAATATCAGCTATTCACTGCGGGGTTATTCGGTGGGAAAATACCAACTGGATAACGGCCGCGAAATAGACATCTACATGCAATTGGAAAAAGTCGACCGCCAGAACATGCAGCAATTGCGCAATTTGGTTTTTCCCACCGCCGACGGCAAGGAGGTACCGCTGGAGTCGCTAGCTTCGCTGTACGTGACGCGCACCCTGGGCAGCATCCGGCGCGAGGACCGCCAGACAATGCTGTCGGTGACGGCGCGGGCCGACAAGGACGACGCCCAGGGGTTGTTTGGGCAAATAGACGCAGCGATGCGCGATTTTGAAATGCCGCGCGGCTACCGTTGGGACAAGGGGGCGCGCTACGTGCGCCTGCAGGAGGAAGACACGGCGTGGAAGTTTGCCCTGACCATGTCCATCGTTTTTGTCTTTTTTCTGATGGGTGTACTCTTCGAATCGTTCGTCTTGCCGCTCTCGGTTATTGTCGCCATCCCGTTCTCGTTTTTGGGGGTGTTTTGGACGCTGTATATTACCAACACGATTTTTGACATTATGGCGATTATCGGCACGGTGATTCTGGTGGGCGTGGTAGTGAACAACGCAATTGTGCTGGTGGATTTGGCCAACCGGCTGCGCTCGGAGGGCATGGAGCGGACGGCGGCGCTGGTGGAGGCGGGGCGCCACCGCTTTCGACCGATTTTGATGACGACGTTTACCACGGTGTGCGGTTTGATTCCGATGGCGGTGGGCAATTCCAAGCTAATTGGCATGTCGTACGCGCCGTTGGGGCGCACGATGATGGGGGGGTTGGTGGCCTCTACGGTGTTGACGTTGGTGGTGGTGCCGTTGTGTTATACTTTATTTGATGATTTGCGGGGGGTGTTGAGGAGGGTTGTGGCGTCGGCGCTTAAGTGACGTTTACTTGGATGCGGTGATCCCTCGCTCATGACGCTCAATTCTTAGAATTGGCGACCTTCGGCTCTCGCCCGGCTCCGATTTCAAAGGGCCTGTCCGCTGTCCTGCGGGCAGGCCCTTTGAAATCCGCTCTGGGGCTCACAAAGCGCCAGAGGCACCCCCCCTACCGGCGTGCGGAGTTAAAATAAGATCAACCAGGATATTATTAATGATAAACGGAAATCTATTCGAATCGTATGATTTTGGCGAACGCGAGAAAGAGGAGTTGGATTGCGCCGGGCATTTGATTTTGCCCGGCATTCTCACGGCCGAAGCGCGGCAAAAGCTGACCACAGCTTTGGCGCGTATTCAAGATTTGGTCCCCTCTGCAGTAGAGGGGCACGAGCCCAATCGGTTTGCCGCGGAATTTGACGAATACCTCGAAAGTTTGATTGGCCATCCACAAATGTTGGAACTCGCACGCGGGGTATTGGGTGAGGACATTCGCTTTGATCACTGTGTGACGCTCAATCGGGCCGGGGGCAATTCGGGTTCGGCATGGCACAGCCACGCGTATGTCGAAGACGACGCGAATTTGGGGTTTGTGAGGATTTTCTTTTATGTCAATGGGTTTGAGGTTAACGACGGGGGGCTGAAGGTAGTGTCGGGTAGCCATCTCTTTCGCGATCACGAGATCAACGCCGCGACGGATGAAATGTTGCAAAGGGGGTGGATGGCGGGTAAACGACACCCGTCGACCGGAGAGCCGATGAAGATAGAGGCGCTGGCGGCCCCGGAGGGGTCGGTGGCCTTGATGTGGTGCCATGCTGCGCACGGCGTCAGTGCGCGGCGGCCAGAGAGCGAAACGCGTTGGACGGTGGTTTATGCCTACCGCAATCCCGGACGGGAATCTCCGGCCCGTTGGCTGACGCCAGAGTTCGAACGCAAGCAGATTTTAGGCGCCGAAGGTTTGATGAACTTGTACTAGACGAGCGGCCGGCAGAGCGCTATGGCTGGAAAAATCGGCACCGATCTCACACCGATATGGTTTTAGGTAAGATGTAGAAAATACAGATGTTAGCTTGACAAATATTGACATCGTCCCGGCGCTGCCATATAATAGGCGAAATTTCACACTATAAATGTGAGGTAGTTCGTGCTACCAATCTTGGTATTTGCATGTGCGGCATTGGCACTGGGGTTGATCGTTTTGTGGATGGGGCGATGGCGCGCCGGTCGCAGTGAAGCAGCATCTCTGGAGTCCGGCATGGTGCCAACAGGGGATGGGCGCGATCATTTTCCGGTCAAGTTTCGTCTGGCGGCCATGGTTTTTATGGTTGTAGAAGGGGGGGCCGTATTACTCTATCCGTGGGCAGTAGCTCTGCGCGATTTAATTGAGCAGGGCGGTGATGGACTCGTCGCCATGTCCATCTTTATTGCCGTGGTCTCTCTGGCGCTAGTGTACGCCGGACGCAAGGGCGGATTGGCGCCAGAGTAATATGGAGTGGACATGCTGACGCAGAGCCAGAGTGCGGCGGAATGCCCCGCCGCCCATCGTTTGGACGAGTGTTTTCCCGGCGCCGTGCAAGGTAGCCAACTGCAAGGCGGCGAATGGACCTTGCAAGTGGAGAGGCAGCGTTTGGGCAACGTGCTGGCGCTGCTGCGCGACGATCCGGCCTTGCACTTTGATTTTTTGACCGATCTGACCGCCGTCGACTACCAGCGTCTGCAGGCGCCGGCCCGCTTTGCCTTGATCTACCACCTCGACTCCCATGTACACAATCGACGTTTGCGGCTCAAGACGTTTATCGACGGCGTGGCGCCGACGGCCGTAAATTTGTGGCCGGCGGCGGCCTGGTTGGAGCGCGAAGTATACGACATGTTTGGCATTGAGTTCAGCGGCCATGCGGGGTTGGCGCGGCTGCTCATGCCGGCGGATTTTGCGCACCATCCGTTGCGCAAAGATTATCCGTTGCAGGGAATGGGGGAGCGCGAGGAGATGCTCGAAGAAGAGCGGGAGGGGGACAGCGTAGAGGTGCTGCATTTGGGACCGCACCACCCGGCGACCGGGGGCGATTTACATCTGGTATTAGAAGTGGATGGGGAGACCGTTGTCGGGGCGCGGGCCAATCCCGGTTTGCTGCACTCGGGTTTTGAAAAATTGGGCGAGTGTTTTACCTATACACAATTCATCGCCGCGACGGACCGCATTAGTTATCATTCGCCGTTTGCCGGCAACCTGGCATACGCGTTGGCGGTGGAGAGGATGCTGGAAGTGGAAGTGCCGCGCCGGGCGCAGTTTGTGCGGGTGATACTGGCCGAAATGGCGCGCTGTGCCGACCACCTGATGTGGCTGGCGCAGCAAACTCGGGGCGTTGGCGTGGAGACGGTAACTCACTATGCGCTGGCAGCGCGCGAACACTTGTGCGACCTCTTTGAGGCGACCACTGGAGCGCGGTTGATGACCAGCTTTACCCGCATAGGCGGCGTGGCGGAAGACGTACCCGATCACTTTGAGCAAATGGTGCAGGATGGCCTGCGCCGCCTGCGCCATTTGCTGATCGAGGTGGACGGCGTTTTAACCCACAACCGCGCGTGGCTGGAGCGCTCCCGCGGCGTCGGCATAATTCGGGCGGAAGAAGCGGTGGCCTGGGGCGCAAGCGGGCCAGTGGCGCGCGCTGCCGGGTTGGAGCGCGACGTGCGCCACAGCACCCCCTATGCCGTCTACCAGGAGTTTGATTTTGACATTCCGGTGGGGGCGGAGGGCGACGTTTACGACCGCTATCTGGTGCGCCTGGAAGAGATCGAACAGAGTTGTCGCATCGTCGAACAAGCCGTGCGCGATTTGCCCACTGGCCCCATCGCCGGCGCCAGTGACAAACTCACCTTGGCGCCCCAAAGCCAGGTGTACAGCCGCGCCGAATCGCTTATCCATCACTTTAAATTTTGGATGGACGGGCACGGCATTCGGCTGCCGGCGGGTGCCGGAGTGTACGTTCCCACTGAGGCGGCCAACGGCGAATTTGGTTTTTACCTCGTCGGCGACGGCACCGATCGCCCTTACAGAGTGCGGGTGCGTGCGCCGTCTTTGATGCACTACCAAATTTTAGAAAATAATATACTGGGCTGTGACCTGGGGGATGCCGCCACCACGCTTGCCAGCCTCAACATCGCCCCGGGCGAAGTGGATCGCTAAGTAAAAAAGATATGGAATTTTCGGCCCCAGCTAAAAGTGAATGCGAGGAGCTTTTGGCGCGCTACCCCCGTCCAGAAGGGGCGCTATTGCCCGTTTTGCACCTGGCCATGCGCGAGTGGGGCCATATCCCGACAGAGGCCGTGGTTTATTTGAGCAATCTCTTGGGGGTTGCGCCCGCGCGCTTAGAAGGCGCCATAAGTTTCTATCCCGCCTTCCGCACCCAGCCGGCGGGGCGGCACCTCATTGGGGTGTGTTGCACTCTATCGTGCAGTCTGATGGGGGCCACAGAAGTGGAGACGTACCTGTGTGAAAAACTGGGGGTCGAGGTGGGGCAAACTACCGCCGACGGCCATTTCACTCTGACCAAAATGGAGTGTTTGGCTTCCTGTGGCACGGCGCCGGTGATGCTGGTGAATGGCGAATTGCACCAAAGTTTGACGCGCGCCAAAATCGACCAAATTCTGGAGCGCTTGACCTGATGCCCGAACACCGTCTCTTACTGCGGGATATAGACATTCCCGACATTGAACAAATAGATGTGTACGCCGCCCACGGGGGCTATGGTGCCGCCGAGCGGGTAGTGGCGGAGATGGCACCACAAGAGGTGGTGGACGAGGTGGAGCGGGCGGGGTTGACCGGTCGCGGCGGCGCTTGGCAACCGGTGGCACCCAAATGGCGCGCCATGCCACAGCCGACGGCGGCGGCGCCCAATTATCTCTGCGTCAACGCCAACGAGAGCGAGCCCGGCACTTTTAGAGATCGCAAACTGATTGAGCGCAACCCGCACCAGATCGTCGAAGGGGTGATCATTGCCGCTTACGCCATAGGTGCGCGCACCGCATACATATACGTGCGCGACGGCATGGCGCGGGGCGTGAAGTTGCTCGAAGACGCCATCGCGGCGGCTAATGAGTGCGGTTTGCTTGGGGCCAATATTCGCGCCTCTGGCTACGACCTCGATATCTACGTACACCCGGGTGGCGGCGCCCACATTGCCGGCGAGGAGACGGCGATGTTGGAATCTATAGAGGGCAAGCGGGCGCAGCCGCGAGTCCGGGCGTTGTGGCCGCACCGCGCCACCCTCTTTGGCCAGGCGGCGCTATTGCACAATGTGGGGACGCTGGCTTACTTGCCCCATGTTATTAACGGGGGCGCCGAGTGGTTTGGCAAATTGGGCACGCCGCGCCATCCGGGTACCTGTGTTTTTTGCGTGAGCGGCCACGTGCGGCGCCCGGGGTTGTACGAGATTGAAGTGGGCGCGGCGACGTTGCGAGAATTGATTGACGAATACGCCGGGGGCGTGCGCCAAGGCCATCGTCTCAAGGCCGTGCTGCCGGGCGGCGCCGCCTCGGTGGTATTGACGGCAGAGCAGATAGATGTGCGCCTGTGTCCGGAGGAATGGGCAGTGCCCGGCGGTGGCCTGCTGCAGGGCAATTGGGGCACGGGCGGGGTTATCGTCATGGACGAAACCACGTCGATGGTGGATGCGGCGCTCAACCTCATGCAGTTTTACGCGCGCGAATCGTGCGGTTTATGTACGCCCTGTCGCGAAGGAGCGCCGTGGCTGCGCGACGTGGTGCGCCGGGTGGAAAAAGGGCAGGCGTGCGCCGAGGACGTGGGCGTGCTGGAAAGCGTGGCGGCACAGGTGGCGCCTTTACTGGGCGAGGATACCCTGGCGCTGTGCCGGTTTGCGCCGTTTTTTGCCTGGTCTATGCAGGGTCTCTTGCGCGCCTTTGGGGATGAGTTTGCGCAGTATATAGAAGCGGGCGGTTGTCCCTTCCCGCAGGACAAGGGCATCAAGGTGCCCGACAGCGTCAGCGTGCGCTTTTAAAGGAGACAACAATGGCGCGCATCGTCTTGAACGGCAGAGAAGTGGAAGCAGAAGCCGG
>CAXGRO010000146.1:0-10694 GCA_964012055.1 uncultured bacterium | reverse complement strand
TACATATGACCTGTGAGGACGAAGCATTTCTTCCCCTATACTAAGATCCGTGCCAGGTAGTGTATCCTCAACTCCCAACCCTGCCATGTCAAATATCACGCGCCGGGCCAGCGTGTAGCCATTGGTATGTAAACCATCTGACCCCAGTCCTATTACCGCATCATTTTGTTTTATCCCGGATCCGCTAATTATATTATCTCGATCTACAATTCCTACAATAGACCCGGCCAGATCGTACTCGCCAACTTGATAAAAATCTCCCATCTCAGCCGTCTCTCCGCCGAGCAAAACACAATCAATGTCGCTACAAGCGCTCGCCAAGCCACTCACTACGGCTTCTACCACTTTGGGATCGTGACTCCCTAAAGCCAAATAGTCCATAAAAAACAGCGGGCGAGCCCCCTGTACCAAAATGTCATTTGCGCAGTGAAATACGATATCTCGACCAATGGTGTGATGAATGCCCGTATCAAACGCCAGCTTTAGTTTTGTCCCCACGCCGTCAACACTAGAAACCAAGACGGGATCTTTATACTCCTTCCAGGGCGGCACAAAAAGCCCCCCAAATCCTCCCATTTCGGCCAAGACCCTTTTATTATAGGTAGATTGCACCAGACCTTTTATACTTTTCTTCGTCTCATTTGCTGTTTTTATATCTACGCCGGCTTCTGCATACGCGCTCTTGGTCTCACCCATTTATTCTCTCCCGACTTTAATTTTGTATTTTTTTATCCATTAGAACTAACGTCGGAAATATATAAAACGGCGTCAATCTCTCCTCAGATCCTTTGAATGCGTCGCGAAAATTACACTTATTTCCCTCTTCTCGCTCTTTTCTTAGGAAGCCGTTTTCTCCTCTCTCTCCCACGTTCATCAGACAAAATAAAATCCATCTGTAAGTTAGTTAAATTGATAGATCCTATAGTCACCGTCACCTCTGTTCCCTGCCTAAATGTTCTGCCCGAATAATGCCCCTCCAGTAGTTGTCGGCGCCCGTCAAACAGGTAATAATCCTCCAAATCTGCCACCCGACAAAAACCCTCCACCATAAAACGAGCGATCTCAACAAAAAAACCACTGCGCAGGACACCCGAAACAAGCCCAGTAAACTCCTCCCCTATATGCCGTTTCATAAAACGCAATTGCTTGGTTTTTATATAATCGCGTTCCACTTCTTCTGCCCGCCGCTCACACTCTGTAAGGTATTCACCCAACCAAGGCAAGCGCCCTTTCAACTCTGTGCGCACATCTTCGTCCATGTGCCCAGCATTGATCTGTTTAATCAATCTATGTACCAATAAATCGGGATAACGACGAATTGGGGAAGTGAAATGCAAGTAGTACTCGCTTGCTAAACCGTAATGGCCTATCGAATGAGCGGAGTATTCCGCTCGCATCATGGATCTGAGCAACAGGCGATTAATCAATGCAGCATCCCGCCGCTTAGCCACGCGTCCAAGTATATTTTGTAAATCGGAAGGCTTGGGTTTTTTCTGCAACTTGAGCCCCCTAGCCCCCACATAGTCTGAGAAATGTTTCAATTTAAGCGCGTCGGGTTCGGCATGTACTCTAAAGAGAGCGGGCCAGCCAAGACGATGCATCAATTGACCAACGCATTCATTGGCAACAAGCATACATTCTTCGATAATTCGGTGGCTCATAAAGCGGGGATATCTTCCCAAACGCATTGGTTCGCCCATATCATCTAATTCTACCAGTGGAGATGGCAAATCAAAATCGAGCGCACCCCGTTCCCTGCGCCTATTTTCCAAACGGCGACTTACATTTAATAACTCTTGCAAAACATCGGCAAAGGGTTCAGCCGCTCCCATATCGACTTCCCGCTCATCTAAAACTGCCTGTACTTCGTGGTAGGTCAATCGAGCCGAGCTACGTATGATTGAATCGTATATTTCAAATTTCACCACCTTTCCCCCAAGATCTAATTCTATCAACACCGATACAGCCAATCGATCTTGGTGTGGCTTGAGCGTACACACATCTGACGACAGTTTTTCTGGCAACATGGGAATTACCCGATCGAGCAGATAGACGCTAGTGCCGCGATGTTGCGCTTCGCGGTCTACGGCACTCCCCTCGCGAACATAATGGCTTACATCGGCGATATGTACACCTAAAAGCCAATTTCCACTATCTGCGACCTCAAGGGAAACTGCATCGTCAAAATCGCGTGCTTCAATAGGATCAATTGTCACACAACGCAATGAGCGCAGATCGCGCCGGTGGGGCAATTCGGTTTGAATATCTATTGCTGCGGCATCGACTTCTGCCAAAATCTGACTTGGAAAATGCAATGGTAGCGCCATTTTTTTTGCAGCTCTTAGAAAATCTAACTTGGCAACTTCAGGGTCGCCCAGCACTTCAACTATTTCCCCTCGCAACCCTCCCGCCCCGCGTTGGCGACGCACAATGCGCACAATAACCTTATGCCCCTCCATGGCC
This sequence comes from uncultured bacterium, assembly GCA_964012055.1. Taxonomy (GTDB): domain Bacteria; phylum Latescibacterota; class UBA2968; order UBA8231; family UBA8231; genus CAXGRO01. The sequence goes on along the minus strand of CAXGRO010000146.1, from coordinate 8,231 downwards.
TCTTCGGACAGAGGGCCTTCCACATGCACCTGACGCTGATATTTTCCTTCGTCGATTTCGACCAGCATTCGCTGTCCTCGTCGAAATAAAGTACCTACCAGATCTGGTAAATTCTCATCCAATACTTCGATTACCCTTCCTTCGGGACTTCCTTCCCACTTGCTCTGTCCGATGATCTCCACTCTTACCCGATCGCCATCTCCAGCATTTTTCAAAGCCCCTTTGCGCACCAGTACATCTGCGGAATTATCACCCTGAACCACAAATCCATACCCTTTGGTATGCAAGTGCAAATCGCCTACAATCTGATCGACCCGTGCCGGAATAGCATAGCGACTGTGGCGCAAGCGCACCAAGGTCCCTTCACTTTCCAAATCCTTGATCTCGCGGCGGAAGTTGCGGTATTGCGCCTGGGGAATTTCCATAGCGCGGGCCAGCTCTTTTAATTTTAAAGGTTGGTAATTTGACCCCGAGACGTATTCGAGAATCGCCTCCCGGTTGGTTCGCGTCATGTCCACTTTCCAATAAAAACAGCCCTTCTCGGTAGAGAAGGGCTGTTGTAATGCATTAAACGACAATTAAAAAGTGATGAAGCGCCCCTTTACTCTGGCCACTTGAGAGGGAAAGGTTCGCTTTTGCCAGCATCTCTCCATAGCTTCTCTAGGTTACCATAATAGCTTTTTGTGATAAAGTCCTCGATATCTTTGATGCGGTTTCTCCCATCTAAGATAAACTGTCCTGGGATTGTGTGATCTTCTGGATCGGCCAGACGGCGCAAAATCTTCTGATCCAACACTCTCAGGATGGCGTTGTGCTGGGACCCCACCTTCTTGTCCTCTGGCTTGGGAATCTTTTCCAAATCTGCTCGATAATTCTCAAACACCTTTTTCAGGTCGTGCGCCTTTTCGACAGTCTCGTCTGAGGCCAGATATTCTTTGTACTGCAGGAGCGTCTGGTGGTATTTCTCAAGAGGTTTGATCTGCTCCACATAAGGTCCAAGGTCGTCCTTCTTCTCGCAAGATACCAACAACAACACCGCGGTAAACAAAGCCAGTTGCTTCATATTCTCCTGCCTCCGTCGTAATCGTTCGCCAAGTTCTTGAGTACTAAAATATAAGCGCCCAACCTAATAAGAGTATCGCTATTAGTCAAGAGTTTTATAACATTAGGCCGCTGTATCAAAATGCCGGCGCCAGCGGAATAGGGCACCGTTCAACTCCCCTCCCAACAACAAGGTAAATGCCACCAAGTATGCAGAGAGCAAGAGAACTATGACCCCGCCAAGCACGCCCGACACGACGTTGTAATAACTAAAGCTCTGTACATAATATTTAAATCCCACAGCTATAAACGTCCACAAAACAAAAAATAGCACACTACCAGGCAACACATCTATCCAGCGTTGCCTCAAGTTGGGAGCAATACGATAAATACAGGCCGTTACCACAACAGTCCCCAAGATGCCTGCCATGCGGCGCAAAATTCCCACCAATGGCAACACATCGCGTGAGAAATCCCACTTAGAACGCAACCATGATTCAATTTGCTCGCTGAAAACAATAAGATTAAAAAGGAAGACTAACGAGAGCCCCAAACTAACCACAAGTACAATAGATAAAATACGCCTATGCCAAAAAGATCGCTGCTCTGTTGTATCATAGGCTCTATTTAGCGCACTCATAGTTGTCGACATACTGGCGGAGGCGGGCCAAAATACGCCCAGAATGCCAATAAAAAACAAACTTTGATACGATCCCCAGAGATGTTCAATATTGTCCTCTACAATTTCCAATAGCGCGCCGGGCATAATAATGCCAATATCGTCTAACAACAATTTAAAAGCATCAGGTGAAATCCCCATGATAACCATGAAGGCAGTGAGCACGAGTAGACCGGGGAAAATGGCAAAAACAAAATCAAAGGCCATGGCTGCAGCCGCATCAGTACAGTCGTGCCTATAGGTCATGCGCAATGTATCTTTGACTATTTTATCCCAGGGAACTCGGCGGAACTTACCAACATTTTCTCTCAACATTTAGTTATTTAATAACTTATAAACTTCAAAACCTCTTTACAGGCACATTCTTTTTACCTCAACTACCCAGTATTTTTGCGCGCAGATTTTCTAGCAATTGCAATGCTTCTTTGATATCTCCGGCTTGGTCCGGTGAGTACTCCCGTTCTATAGTCAACGGCCCTGAATATCCCAAGTTGTTGAGTTTGCGCAAAAAATCCTCAATGCCCACATCCCCACTGCCCAAAGGGGCGTCTTCATACCAGGGTTGGCCTGGCTTGCGGGTTTTGCTGGCATCCTTACAGTGCACACTCTTTACATATTCTCCCACTTTATCCAGAGCTTCAAGCGGTTCACCCGCATTGTAGAGAATCATATTGGCCGGGTCAAAATTCACTGCCAGATTGTCGCGCTCTACAGCTTGGATAAAAGCCAGGAGTTCATCAGCAGTTTCCTGACCCGTCTCTAAATTAAAATGCTGGCCATTTTGGGCACAGCGATCGCACACCTGGCGAGTGACATCCACCACGGCGGCAAAATCAGCATCTGTGGGATCAGTAGGCACAAACCCCAAGTGCATCCCTACCGCATCAACGCCCAGCGCGCGCGCAAAATCAGAAATTTCTAAAGTCTCTTGCAAGCGATGTGCCCGACGATCTTGTGGCACCAGCCCCACAGTATCTTTGACGATTTCTGGCGTAGTATAATCGTCGTCTTCAAAGCCGACAAAAACAACGGTAATTTCAATGCCAGCTTGGCCAAATTGTTCTTTGATTTCAGCCGTGCGATCCGGGGTGCGATATTCGGCTGTAGGCGTGTGTAAATGGACAGTCGAAACCCCCAATTCTTTCACCGCATATAGGCCGGCTCCCAGACCGCCATGGATGGAGGTAAAAATGCCCGTGGCCCATTTTCCCATTTCTCTCCTCCTCTATATCACCGCTGGATAAACATTAGAATTTGGTCTGCGAGTATATTTCTACGGTATTGCCGCCTTTTTCTTTGGCTTTATAAAGCGCCATGAGCAGAGCCTGATAGATATTATTGGCTGACTCTGCCATAGACTTGCCCACTAGGCGCTCGGCTGTCACCACTCCCAAACTAGATACAAGCGGAAGTTGGGTTTGATCTACCTGAACGCTAGCCCCGGCCAAGCGCCGCCGCATTTCTGTAGCCCGCTTGCGCGCATCGTTATTGGACATGGGCCCAACCAATACAAAGCTAGCCCCATCCAAACGGTATAATTCTTCCCCCTCACTCACAAAGCGCCGCAATCCCTTGGACGATTCTATCAACATGCGATCGCCAACCTGCCAACCGTGCATCTGGTTAACCTGGGCGACTTGCTCTAGAGAAATAGCAATGCAAGAAAAGGGGCCTGTCTCCTCAAGTCTGTCTAATACTTTAGGCACCACAAGACGAAAAAGCATAGTCTTGTTCGGCAGTCCGGTTAGCACATCTCGCCCTGCTAATTGCCGCCATTTCTTATTGTCCTCTTCCATCTCCCCTAAGCGACTCTTCAAACCTGCTAATTCTTCTGTGAGTAGATTGATCTGTCGGGTGGCCTGATCCAAATCCCGTTGTGGTCTCCCCACCTCTTCGATAGCAATAGATTCTGCCACTGGAGTAGCTTTTTTCTTTTCTGACGCCTTCTTTCTTGAACTATTCTTACTCTTTTTGGCAACGGCTTCACCGTTGCCATCCTTTGCAGGTCTCTTACTCTTCTTTTTTGTTTTTTTCTTTTCCCCATTGGAGGCCGGCACCTCTTCTCCCGTCCCCCCCCGACTCTTTTGCAATTCGCGCAGTTCGCGGCCCCGTTCGCCGGCCTTTTCCAAAACTTCCTGGGCTCGATTTACCAGCCCACCGACAATAGTCTTGTCTGAAATCATACCAATGCACTGCTGAATGGTGCCGCTAAATAAACTGGAGGCAATTTTATAATCTTCGTCGTCTGAGGTCAGTTCATATAGGCGAAATCCTATCTCTGCCAATAAATTGCGTAAGGCCAGTTCACCATCTATCTTAGCCTCGCGCAACATCTCATAATTGCGCCCAAAAAATGCCCTACTCAACCGCAGTGCATCTACCTCATTTAACGCCAATACCGGCTTAGCAGGATAGTCCTTGTGTGGAGGCAACCCCTTAGCCCAACGATCCTGCAATTTTCCCAAACCAGTGGTAATTTTATCCAGATCGGCCTCGGGATAAAAAGTATCTTTATCGCGATAAATCCAGGCTATGCGCAAATAATAACGCGCTATGGGACCAGGTGACAGGTTCGTAGATAAACACTGGGAAAATACCCCTAAATGAAATTTCGCCAGAACGCTACCCATTGGATCAATATCTTTAATCCGCTTGCCAAGAGATTGGGTAATTCCCTTGCCCGTTGAACTCCAGGTCTTCAACTGTTGTATCGCTTCTGTGGAAAGGCCGTCTTTAAACCTATCGGGATTGTCACCAGACTGGCGAAAGTCGGCATCTTCCAGTTCACCGGAGTAAAAACACTTACTGCAAACCCCAAAAAAGAACTGTTTGGGATCCACTGAATCAAAACCAGACTTGCCCCAACGCCATGCCAGAGGATGCCCGTCCCCCTCACTTTCCGCTGGCCGGGCCATATCGCGCTTGAGGCGATAATATTCGTTGGGAGTACTGCAAAATGGGCAGGTAATTGTATATTTGCGGCAGATTTGCTGGATTTCTTGTTCAATGAGCATGGGCACAGACTATTTCTCTATAAATTCTCTCATTGTTGTTTTGTGCAAATCCTTGCAGTGAAGTAATATGCCCTTCTTATTAAATACACAATAAAGGTCTGAAAAAAGAGGGGGCAGAATTTCTGCCCCCTCTCCAACCTACTCAATACGCACAATTTATGTTTTGACATTTGCTTGATTGCCAGATGGTATTTGCCCATCCTCATCCTGCAAATCCGCTAATACTGCGCGCACCTTCTTGCGAAAATTTTGAATCCTCGCTTCTACCTCTTCAATCGATTGCAGCAAATCCTCCTCGAGTATGTGATCTGCCATCAATAACTCCTGAGCATAACAAAGGAGAGTTACAACCGGGAGAGTAGGGAGAAAAGTTAGGCATTGCTATACGTCCTCAATTGATCGCAGCGACTGGGATGGCGCAAACGATGCAGGGCTTTTTCCTTAATCTGCCGCACCCTTTCACGAGTTAGACCAAAGCGCGCACCTATCTGATCTAAAGTCATAGGCTCTTCGCCGTCTAAGCCAAAGTACAGTCTCAAGATTTCTGCCTCGCGCCCCACCAGACTTTGCAGCGCCGAATCGACCTGGCCGCGCAAACACCCGCGCATTAATTGGTTCTCGGGGGATTCCTGCCGATCATCCGGAAGCACATCGAGCAAACTGTGGTCTTCCTCTTCCTTAAAGGTGGCGTCAAGAGACCGAACTGACCGTCCGCACATTAAGGTCTCTTTGACCTCCTCTACGGGCATTTCCAACTCTTTGGCAATCTCGTCGGGGTTGGGATCATCTGAGCGCTCTTGCTGCAAAAGGCGGGAAGCTTTGGAAATTTTATACAACAGCCCAATTTTATTGAGCGGCAAGCGCACAGTGCGCGACTGTTCGGCCAGGGTTTGCAAAATAGCCTGACGAATCCACCAAACGGCATAAGAAATAAACTTAAATCCCTTATCTTCGTCGAAACGCTCGGCCGCCGTAATAAGTCCCATATTGCCGGCACTAATCAAATCGGCCAGCGGCACACCGCGATTCTGGTACTCTTTGGCCACACTGACTACAAAGCGCAAGTTAGCTTCTACAAGACGATTGCGTGCCGCTTCATTACCCTCTTTGATCTTGCGGGCCAAATCTACCTCTTCGGCCGCAGAAAGCGGCTTGGAATGGGCAATTTCCGCCAGGTAGCTTCCCAGCGAATCTTCCATGTCCCTGAACGCTGCTTTGGTCATTTCCGCCATGAGCCTATTCCTTCGGGTTGTAGGGTTAGGGGGATTGAAACGCCAAAGTTAAGGCCAGTAATTAACATAGAGGGCATCCCAGGAACTGTCAAGCAATTTTTCATGCTCCAAGTGTAGTCCTACACTGCATTTGCCAGAACTTGGCGCTGTATCCCAAGCAGGGTTTCAATGCCGCCTGCTGCCAGGTCTAACATATCTTCACATTGTTGTCTAGAAAAGGGCTGTCCTTCGGCAGTCCCCTGGACTTCTACGATTCCCCCCCCTTCCGTCATCACAACATTCATATCGGTTTCTGCGCGCGCATCTTCCTCATAACACAAATCAAGCAATGCCTGGCCATCTACTATACCCACACTTATAGCAGCCATTGCCCCCCGTATCGGATTCTTTGTTATTTTACCCTGCCCTAATAAATGCTCCACTGCTTCTGCCAATGCCACATAGGCCCCCGTTATAGAGGCCGTTCGAGTCCCCCCATCTGCCTGGATGACATCGCAATCTACATAGAGCGTATTTTCACCTAAACAATCTAAATCGACAATTGCCCGCAAGGAACGACCTATGAGACGTTGGATTTCGCGTCCCCTGCTGTTGACTCTTCCCCCTACAGTCTCTCGCGCAATACGCTTGGCAGAGGACCCCGGAAGCATGCTGTATTCGGCCGTCAACCACCCCGTTTCTTTACCGACCAAAAAGGGTGGAACTCGCTCTTCCCAGGACACTGTGCAAATAACCTGAGTTAAACCCATCTTAATCAAAACTGAACCCGGGACTGTATTCAGATAAGTCCTCTGTAATTCAACTGTGCGCAACGCATCGCGACGTCGCCCATCTCCACGTTTTACACCCACTATATTCACCTTTCCTTTAGCGCCCGTTCTATACTTCGGCGCACTTCCCTTTCGGCAATGGCATGGCGCTTATCGTACAACTTCTTGCCCTTGACCAATCCCAATTCTACCTTAACACGGCCGCGTTTAAAATACATTTTTAGCGGCACCATCGTCAGGCCTTGTTGTTCCGAACGCATGTGCAAACGTCTAATTTCGCGGCGGTGTAGCAACAATTTGCGACTGCGCTCAGGGTCGTGATTAAAGCGATTTCCCGCCTCATAGGGGCTTATGTATACCTTGTGTAGAAAAATCTCGCCGGCTTCAAAACGCGCATAACTGTCCTTCAAATTCGCTTTGCCGGCGCGCAGCGATTTGACTTCCGTTCCCACCAATACAATGCCCGTCTCAAACGAATCCAAGACTTCGTAATCATGCCGGGCTTTGCGGTTCTGCACGATTATTTTAATACCCTCTGCCTGAGATTTTTCATTTTCCTTTGCAGCCATAATGATATTTAACTCCAGAAAACCCTTGACGGTAATAAACTCCCCTCATACTTTATTTTCCGATGGCCGAAGTGGCGAAATTGGTAGACGCGCTAGGTTCAGGACCTAGTGGGCTTTTTGCCCGTGGAGGTTCGAGTCCTCTCTTCGGCACCATAATATTTGGAAATTAATCACTTATAAACCGCCGGGCAAATTTGTTGTTTGGCGGTTTATTCTATAAAAATAATGCCCCACCAAATTAGGTGAGGCATTGTGATTCAAGTATTTAGCTAGCGCTTTTCTTTATACCTGTTTCCAAGTGCCATCTCTGGCATCCTTTTCGACAAAACGCTTGGCCCCACGACGCATTTGTGGTACCAACTCCCCGGTATCCGGATCCCTTTGCGCTATGACAAAGCGATCGGGTTCCTCCTCGTCTGGCATAATTTTGTACGGTACCCGCCGCGTATTGCCGGCCACGCGCATCTCCACTCGACCAATGAGGACTCCACGCTGTTTCTCTTCGTCGGTCAAGTCGTCTTCATCGTCATTAGATTCGGCCGCTTGCTGCCTTTTGGCCTGTGCTGCCTCTTCCACTTTCTGGCGCTGCGCCTCCACTTCGGCGCGGCGCTCCTCTACAATTTTTTGCTCAATAGCGTCTATCATGTCTGAGCCGCGCTGTTTGATCTCGTTGGTCTCATCCGTCGACATATCGGGGAACATGCGGCGCAATCGGCGATTTAAGAAGCTTTCAGCCTGGTGCCGCACCTCTTTCATATCAGAAGTGGAGGGATAAAACTGCTCTAGACTTTCGCTGATGCGCAGCATGCGCAATTCCTTGCGAAAAGGCGTGCGCTTAATTACGTGATCGACCAAGGCGATAAAGCAGCGAATTTCCGCCGCTTCAATCAGCGCGGGGTGTGGCAACAAGCCCTCGACGCGCTCAA
>CAXGRO010000145.1:0-10733 GCA_964012055.1 uncultured bacterium | reverse complement strand
TCATTACCCACAACCTGATGATTCTCCCAAATGTGGCCTGAAGCTTTTCAACAGAGCAATTTGCTCTCTAAAAAAACTTCAGGCCGACAATACTTCAATAGTCGGTCTCAAAACAGAGGGGCAACACCAAGTAATTACTGGACGCCATTCTATCTCCACCTTCATTCTCTATCAAAGGAGTCGGGCCGGACAGAATCTGTCGGCCAATAACCCTGGGCGGACGGACGCCACATCTTGCCGCACAGGCGCGAGATCACGCTCCACTCGGGCGCCCCCAAATCCGGGTCGGGCTGAAAGAGAAAACGCCGGGCGCCGGCCCGCTGCGTTGCCGTTAAAATGCCGTGCAGGTCTCCGGCGGTCATGGCCTCGCCGCCGTGCGGGTAGCGGCCGGTCGACACCCAGGCAATCACCTTGTCGTCGTCGCCAACTGCCGCCAGGGCGCGCCGTGTTTCGTCGTAGACCAGCTCGGTAAAAAATTCTTCCGGAAAGCCCAGCTCCATATCGGCCAACGACTCGACGCCTGGCAGTTGCAAGCCCAACCACGCTTTGACCACCGCAAAACAATCGGCTTCGGTCAGCGCCGGGTTCCAGGCGGCCACCTGCTGCACCCAGCGAGCCATGGTGCCATAGAGGCCGTCGTTGCCGCGGTGCCAGAAGTAGTGTTTGGGAAAGACGTAGTCAAAGTATTCGCCCATCCGGCCAAAGTCGTGGCCGGTAAGCGCCGAAAACGCCGCGGTGCGCGGAATGCCGCCCAATTTTACCTGGTGGTCTATTCGATCTAACTGCCGGCGCACCGCCGCCATAAAATCGAGCGCGGTCTGCCGCCGCACGCGCAGCCAATACAGACAATCCTCGTCCACATCGAACAATGTCAAAGCACCCAGCATGCCGCCGGGGGCGTGGTAGCGCACCAAGTCCGGCGTCAAGTTTTGAAAGCGCCGGCGCAAATGCGCCTGGGCGCGCTCGATGCGGGCGACGTCGGCGCCCTGCACTTCAAAGCGCCAGCGCTGTAAATCGGAAAGCTGCAACAACTCGGTGCCGCGGTGAAACTCCAACTCGTAGTCGTGTTCGCCGGGCTGGTCCAAAATGACGCCGTGCGCCTGCGGGTAGGCGGCCATGATGTCGTGTACGCCGGCGGCCACTTCCGCCGCGCCCACCGGGTCTTCCTCCTGCGCCAAACCCGACACCGTGCCCTGGCCGCGCTGGTAGAGCAGCCTGAGGCCGTCCCTGGAGTCGAAGATCATGATCTGCCAGCCGCGCCCCGCCGCATTGTCGAGCAGGGCGTGTAATTGTTTTTCCTTTTCCAGATTGCGCGGCGACTGCGGCGGCGGATTGATGCCGTACGCGTCATATACCTTGGGGTCGGCCGCAAAGCTCGGCGTCAGTATGTCGCCCCACAGCGGCATACCGTTGCCGTCCTCCTGCTTAAACCACATGCGGCCCACCACAATGCCGCGCACCCCGCCCTCTTCCCAGGCGTCGAATATGCGCGGGTAGTCGGCCAGCCAGGATTCCAGCGGGTTGTGTACAAAAATCCACGGTACCATCGCGCTTTACCTCCGTGCGGATCTCCCTTAAAACAGACTTGACGGAAACGATAACTCAGAGCAAACCAAATTTCGGACAAGCGGGATAATTCTTATCTTCTCCGAAGACGTATCCGCAAACTCTCAAAAACGTTGGAACTATATAGGGGCTTTCCGAGTGTACGGTCAAGTTGGAATACTGCCGTTTTCGCCTCTTTTTTTATTCGGGCGATGTGCATGAAGATTGTAATGTCCGACCGACGAAGAACACGTCGGGATTTGCCCGAACAACGGTATGCAAAAACCCCGTGGGTCAGGGGATGGACGGCGTGTATACTAACCGCGGCGCTACTCTTTGCGGCCCCCTGTTTTTCCTCAAAAGCAAGCGTGGCAAACGGCGCCGCCACAGCGCCGGCCAACTCAAACGACCCCCATGCCAGCGATGCCTACTTTGCCCTCGACCGCGTTCTTGACGTCGCCATCGAGATAGCGCCTGCCGCCTGGGACAGCCTGCGCGACCAGGAGCGCACCCTGGTGGACATACTGGGCGGTGCCGATTGCCTCGACCATCCGCCGGACGATATTTTCACCTGGTTTAAGGCGACCGTGCGCGTCGACGGCGAGACCCACACTCAGGTCGGGGTGCGCAAGAAAGGGTTTTTCGGCTCGATGAGCAACACCAAGCCGTCGCTGAAGATCCGCTTTGATAAATTTGTCGACCACCAATTGCTCGGCGGCGTTATGCAACGCCTCACATTAAACAACGTCCGCCAAGACAAGTCAAAGCTCAACACCTGCCTGGCCTACCGCGTTTTTGCCGCTGCCGGCCTGCCGGCGCCGCGCTGCAACTTTGCTACGGTGTCGGTAAACGGTAAAAACCTGGGCCTGTACGCCCATGTCGAGAGCATAAAAAAAGGCTTTTTGCAGCGCAACTTTGCCAGCGCCCGGGGCAACCTCTACGAGGGCACGCTGAGCGATTTTCGGTCGCAATGGCGCCGCACCTTCCAAAAGAAAACCAATGAGAACACGGCGGACTGGTCCGACATCGACGCCGCCGTCAAGGCCCTGCAAGACCCCTCCCCGGCCGGCCAGGAAGCGCTCGCCGCCGTAATCGACATCGATACCTTCCTGTCGTTTTGGGCCCTGGAAGTGATCGTCGGTCACTGGGACGGCTACACCGGCAACAGAAATAACTACTACATCTACCGCCCGCCCAACGCGCCTTTTGTTTTTATCCCCTGGGGGGCGGACGCCGTGTTTTCGACCAACGACAGTCCGTTCGACAGCTTTAAATCGCCGCCTTCCGTCAGCGCCCACGGCGCCATCGCCCACCGCTTGTACCGCCAAGAGGCAACGCGCCAGGCGTATGTCCTTCGCCTCAGGCAATTGCTCGATACCGTTTGGAACGAAACCGAACTTTTAGCGCTCACCGACCAGATGGCGGCCATCGTGCAAACGCACGCGCTGGCCAAAGCGCGCCAGGACGCCAGCAACGACACGAAGCGCGTGCGCCGCTTCATTCACCGGCGGCGCGGCGCGATACTGGACGACCTCGATCCCCAACCGCCCGCCTGGCCCTGGCCCCTCGTGTCCGCCGATATCTGCTGGGATTTTGGCGCCGAGGCCTCAACAGAAGGGGAGGACGATCCGAGCAAAGGCCCGGATGAGTTCAGAGCAGACATCGGTCTGATCATCAACGAAGTCGCCGCGCGCGGCGAGCCGCTCGACTGGTTTGAACTCCACAATGCCTCGCAAGAACCGGTAGAAATGGCCGGACTGGTGCTGGCCGACGATCTAAATGATTTGAGCCGGCGCGTCGCCTTTCCCGCCGATATGGTGATTGACGCGGGAGCCTACCAACTCATCCAACTCGACAAAAACGCCTGGCCCGGCTTTGCGCTGGGCAGCGGTGAAGAGCTGGGCATCTGGACGGCGGACGGCCTATTGGTCGACCTCATCGACTGGGAGGACGGCCAATCTGCCGCGGCCACCAGCCTGGCGCGCCTGCCCGATGTCATCGGTGATTTTCAAACCGTCGACCAACCCACCCCGGGCGCCCCCAACCGGCTGCAGACGGCGATCATTGCAGAGGCGACAAACAGGGCACAGGTATTTCAACTGCACGGCAACTGGCCCAACCCGTTTAACGCCAACACGGTCATCGCCTTTGATCTTGCAGGGGGGCTGCCGGTGCGCCTCGTCGTCTACGACACACTGGGGCGTCGCGTGCACATCTTGCGCAACGGCGAGATGCTGGCGGCGGGCCACTACCGCATTGCCTGGGACGGCCTCGACGACCGGGGCCGTCCGGCGGCGAGCGGCGTCTACCTGTACCGGCTCAATGCCGGTACAGATTTAGTTGCGGTGGGCCGGATGGCCCTTATTAGATAAGAACGATTCAGGGAGTTATATCTCGTCCGGCCAGCCAGTGAAATCCGCAGTCTACTTCTTCTCCCACGGCAGGGCCCGGGTCACCACCGCCTGGCGCATATTGCCCAGCCAGATGGGCCAGAACCACTGCGTCTGGCTGCCGGCGGGCAAATAAGCGGGATCCACCGGGTATTTTTTCGCCCGGTCGATGTCCTCTTGCACAAAGGGCTCTATAACAGAATAGGGAATCCAGGCAAAGGTGCTGCGCTCCAAATAGGCGTCGCTGTCTTCGGGCACAGGGTGGTTCATCACGCGCGGCGCCGGCACAAAATCGACCTCGGCAAAATAGGCGGGGAACCCCCCGTCTATCACCGGGGCCTGGTCTTTGATTTTCTCCAACAATTCGGCGTGCTTAAAATAACCGCGCGATTCTTCTTCGGCTTTGTGCGCCGCCGTCTCCGCCGCGCTTTCGCCCTCGCGGGCGCCGCCGCCAAAACCGGCCCACCCCCTCTTGCTCTGATCGTGTTCGGCCAGCAGCAGGTAGACTTCGCCCTGGAATTGAAAATACAAAACCATGCCGGCCGCCTTTTCGGCCAAGGCAGTACCGCACAGCGATAACGCCAGCAGCGCGGCGCACAACATCGTCCGTTTCATATCGGCCTTTCGATTGAGTGTGATCAACTTCGCATCGACACTAATATCGCGGGGTCCTTTGCCGCCGGCAAGTCGACGCAATGTCCGTTCCAGCGTCCTTAGCCCTTGGTTAAATGCCAGCCGTGGCCGTCCTCGCAGGCGTAGACGCGCAGCCCGGCACCCTGCTCCCGGCGCAAAATGTCGGCACGCCGTTGCGCCTCGTTCTCATTTCGGTACGAATCCTTCGGCTTACCGTCCGCACCGGTACACACCGGACACTTGGTGCTGGGCGTCTGGCGATTCTGCGGCGCCAAATGCCACAGACCACAGGCGTCGCACTGGTACGGAACCAGCTTGCGGCCGTACCTCGATTGGGCGTGATCGGCGCCCTCCTGGGCCTCCCGCTTGGATTCGTACTCGGTCAGCGGCTTGCCGGAAGTTTTGCCAATACAGGTTTCACTCTTCATCGTCATGCTGCAAAACTCCACTTGCTCTATTTGTTTAAGCTAGAACAATATGCACAATTTACCGGGGTTAAAATGTGCTCATAGGCATATATTTTTGCAGGGTAAAAACGCGCTTATATAGAAATGTGTCAATGTACTCTTCCTCCTTAGCTAAAACTCTTGTCATCCAGAATGACCTTCGGCCGCGTAGGTCCCGTCCAGCGCGCCCTGCCGGACGCGGCGGACCCTGCTCAAGTAATCGCTCATGGGCTCTATCTCGAATTCGGCGATAAATGCGACGTGTTGTTCTTATGCTGGTCTAACCGTTTGGGCGGTGTGGCGGTCAAGGCCAAGAACGACAGCAAAACCGACAACCCGCTGCAAAGCCACAGCACCTGGGTGAACCCGCCAAACACGTCAAAAGCCACCCCCATCACAAAAGGCCCAACCCCCGAAGCGGCGACGCCCATCGTCGACACCGAACCGCGAATCTTGCCCAGGTGCCGGCGGCCGTAATAGCGCACCCACATGGTCTCGCCCACCGACACCGACATGCCGCTGCCTAGCGCCGAGAACAGAGGGAATACCAGTGGCAGCCAAGCGGCTTTTAACTGATTGAGCGAAACCAGCGCCGCGCCCTGACACAGCAGCGACACCGCTAAAAGCACGTGCAACGGCACGCGGTCGGCCAACAAACCGCCGACCAGGCGACTGCCCGCAATCATAGCGGCGTAAATCGAAAACATGGTCGCCACGTCCACCGCATCCAGGCCGCGACCGGCAAAGATCGACACGATGTGAAATTGCACACCCGTACCGCTCATCGACCAGGTCGACATACAACAAATGGCGACCCAATAGGTGCGCGAACGAAACACCTGGCGCAAGGTAAAGGCGTTCTCGTCCGCCGCCGCCCCCTCTGCTTTATCCGCAACCACGGCGCCGCCATCGGGCGCTTGCCCCATGTCTTCGGGCCGATCGCGAAAAACGAACGCCAGCAGCGGAAACACCACCACCCAGACCACCGCGCCCAGCACCACATACGCCCCGCGCCAGCCGTAATTGTCAATCAACATAAAGCCCAGCGCCGGCATGCCGCCCACCGCCACCGCCATGCCCAAATTGGCCAAACCGCCGGCCAACCCCAGGCGCCTGTGGAACCACATTGCCAGCGCGTTGCGCGCCAGCATGCTCATGGAACCCTGTCCCAAGAATCTCAAAAAGAAGAAAGCGAGAAAAAGCGTAAAGAGCCCCGAAACCTGCGCCATGCCCAAACAGGTAATGCCAAACAAAAACACCACGCCCACCAGCGTGCGGCGCGGCCCGTAGCGGTCCATTAGGGCCCCCACGTAGATCAGCGGCAGCGACGCCAGCATGGTGCCGGCCATATACGCTCCGCTCAGCTCGCTGCTCGACAGCCCCAACGCGGCGCGCAAATGCGGATTAAATACAGCTATGCCAAAGGTCTGCCCCGGCGACGTGCAGATGCTCACCAGCATCACCGCCGGCAACATGACCCAGCCGTAGAAAAAAGGCGGGCTCTTCATATCTTGTGGTCAAGCACTAGGGCGATGGGAAAACCTCAAACTTCTTGCAGCGCCGCCCAGCGGTCGTAGTACAGGTGCAGCGACTCGGGCAAAAACTCGCGCGCCCCGTCGTTGAGCATAAAGGCACAGCGACCCGGCTCCGCTTTGTCTTCGTCGCCCGTGTACTTCTGGAAGCTGGCCGAGATTGTTAGTCTTTCGCGCTCGGGAGTGTGCGCCGCCCGGTGCAAACAGTCGCCGTTCCAAAAAATCGTCTGGCCCGCCTTAAGGTCCACCACCAGATCGCCGGGCAAGCGCTCGTGAATCGACTGCTCCATGGCCGCGTACTCGCGCTCGCTGCGGTAGCGCAAATGGCTGCCCGGCACAATGGACAGCGCGATGTCGTCGACCATGGCCAGTTCCCAGCGGCAGCCGCTGCGGGGCCGGCGCAGATATTCCAACTCGTCCCCTTCGTTGCGGTCCATCACCAACCCGTCGTCGCGGTGCCAGCGCACGTTAAAAGGCTCGTTGTGCGGATTGGTGAACATCGCCATCGGGCCAATGCGAATGTCGGTGCCGATCTGCCCGTGTACGTAATCGAGCAGGGCGTTGCAGCCGTAGTACTCGGCAAAGATCGGCTCGCCGAACTCGGGGGCGTTGAGGCCCACAATGTGGTAGGGCTCGCCCTCGCCGTGAAAGTCGGTATAGAGGTCTACTTCACCAGAGCGCACTTTGTTTTTGATGCGCCGCGCCGCCTCGCGCATTTCCTCAATCGTCCCGGGCTGGTGGGCGTCGTCGACAATAAAATAGCCCAATTGCTCAAAGTCTTGCAGGTGTTGTTCGGTCATCATCGGCCTTAAAATCTCCTCCTTGTCTACCCCTATCTCAATTATTCCCCCAACGCCTCCCTAACTTTCCCTTCCGCCCAAGACAACACCCGCTCAACCGCTTCCCTCCCCAGTTCAACCGACGCATCCGTCGGCAAATTTCCCTCCGCCGCCGCAATCCCATAAAAAGGATGTTCGGGATCTTTCTCAAACCACCACCCCCCCGCCGCACCCGGTTTGGGCGTCGCAAATTCACTCAGCGGTCTGCCCGCATCGTTCTCTTGCAGCCGAGACATATCCACCGTCTCGGGCGCCAGCGCCAGTAAATAAGACGTCTCCCACTTGCTGGCGTGGTCCCCGCACATTTCCCCCTCGCGCTCAAAGGCCATGGGGTCAATCATAAACACCAGCTTGGCCCGGCCGCCTTTCTCGCCAAACTCTTTTTCCAATCTCTCAAACAGCCCGTCGTTGGGATAGTGGCCGCTCATCAAAGCAATAACCTCGGCGCCCGACTTTTCCAAACCCAACATGGTGCTCAATAAAATCGAAACCAGCGCGTCGGGTTCCACCATCCAGGTCCAGGCAAATTCGGTGTGGCCACCCCCAACCCCGTAAAACAGCGGTGGCGCCAAAGGGGATGTAACCCACCGGCGCTTTGGCCATGGCCGCGGCTAGTTCGGCGGGTCGCAGGCGTTCTAATTGGACAGAGGAATACGTCATCAGGCGGCGGCGTAGTCTTTCTGGTGTAAGGATTCGGCTTTGGCCAAATCTTGCGCACTAAAAAGCGCCGCATCCGAGGCCGCGGCGCACTCGCGCAATTGTTCTTTACTGCTGGTGCCGGTCAACACCGTCGACACGTGCTCGTTGTCCAGCACCCAGCGCATGGCAATTTGCGCCGTGCTTTGCAACTGCTCGTTGCGCAAAAAGTGGAATTTTTCAATGTGCTCGACGCGTTCGACAATTTCTTCGCGAGAATAGCGCTTGTTTAAATTGCCTTCGGCAAACACCGTATCGCGCTGCACCGCGTCCGTTAAAAAACCGTTGGCCAAACACTCGCGGGCCACTACGCCCACGCCCTGTTCCCCCAGATCGCGTATCAGGTCTTTGCTTTGGCGATTGATGAGATTGGTGACCACCTGAATCGCGTCGGTGCGCCCGTCCGCCGCCCACTGGCGCTCCATGGCCTGCGTATTCTCAAACTCGCTGATACTGTGGCCCACAAAACCCACCTTGCCCGACTCTCTTAGTTTATTTAAAGCATCCCAAACGTCGTCGTCGATCTCGTCGGGGCTAAAAGGGGAGTGAAAGAAAAGTACGTCAATGCGGTCCGTTGCCAGTCGCGCTAAACTCTCCTCAACCGAGCCGGTGCAATAGGCGCCGTTAAAAAAGGGGGCGTAGCCGTCCGAAGGTTTGCGACCAAACTTGGTGGAGATGAGCACCTTATCGCGGTCGGCGCCCAGCGCCTTGCCCAAAATGATTTCAGATATGCCGTCCTGCTCGCGGCTCCCGTACAGCGGCGCCGTGTCAAAAAAGTTAATGCCTACATCGAGCGCGGCGCGCACCGTGGCCACGGCGTCTTCCTCGCTGACCGCACCGTAGGCGTTCGAGGCGAAGGACCAGGTGCCGCAGGCGATTTCGCTCACAGTTAAATGCGTTCTTCCCAGGGTGCGGTATTTCATGTTTCCTTTATTGACCCTGTTCTTTTTTGCTTTCCTGCCGGATGACTTCTTCTATCTGAATTCTCAAGGTCGGTATTTTATTTTTTATAACATCCCAAACAATGTCGTAATCAACACCAAAATAATTGTGAATCAGCCGATCCCGCATTCCGGCCATAGCGCGCCATTCAATCTCGTCATAGCGCTGGCGAAAATCTGGCCCTATCTTCTTTGAAGCTTCGCCAATAATTTCTATGCTAGCGCACAACCGCCCGTTTGAGTGTCTCGTCCTGGAGGAAGTTTTCTTTTTCTAGTTCTTTTGTCTGGTCAGCCAGGTATTCTGCTTCATCCAGGATGTGGCGCAAGTACTCAAGTGTCGAAAATGACATACTCTATTTCGGCGAGAATGTGGGGGCCGATGTAGGGACTGAACGCTTCTCTTGTTACCAACTCCACCCTGCGCTTCAGCAGTTCTTCTAAATAGAAAGAGAGATTCATAAAATTGTCGAAGGTCTTTTTGCCCTGGTCAAATTCCACCAACAGGTCCACATCGCTGTCGGCCCGCTGATGACCGCGCACAAAGGATCCGAAGAGTCCGATTTTCTTTACCCCGAAGGCCCTAATTGCACCTTCATTCTTTTTTATGAGGGCCAACAGGCCCTGTCCCTCTTGCAAAGTTGTAGACATTGCTCAAGCCTTACTCTACCAATCCCATAAATTTGGACCTGGAACAATGAAACAATACTATTCCTCAATAGCTTTTGTCAACGCGATAGGCGCCACCCCAGCGGCCAATAAATAACACGCCCATAGAATTCGGCGTAAGGTCCCTCAGACTTAACCCCGCCAAACAATAGGAGCCACCGAATGCGCAACCACCCCCTGGATTCAATCGAACGCGAGCCCCTCAAAATAACCGACGTCCGCGTCATCCCCCTCTCCTACGTCGACCCCGGCAGCGATTTGTGGCGCAGCGGCACCTACCAGGTGTGGAAAACAGACGGCGCCATAACCCAGATCTTTACCGACCAGGGACTCGTCGGCATCGGCGAGGGCTCGCCCTACGAAGGCCCCACCTATATAAAAGAATACACCGAAACGGTCATTCGGCCGTTGCTCATCGGCCAAAACCCCTTTGACGTGGAGCTCTTGTGCAACCGCGGCAACACCAGCCGCCACAACCGCGCCCCCTGGGCCGGCGTCGACACCGCCTGCTGGGACCTCATCGGCAAGGCCAAGGGCCTGTCCGTCTACCAGCTTTTGGCCACCGATTGCGCGCCCAACCCAAAAGTCAAAATCTACGCCAGCGCCGGCGTTGAGCACGAGTGGTACAACAACGGCGAGCAATTCCTCATCCAGGAGGCGCTGCGCTACAAAGAGCAGGGCTACGACGCCTTTAAGTTTCGCCCCGGCACCGACTGGCAACACGCCGGCATGAATTACGCCCAGTACATCCCCATCCTGCAGCGCCTGCGCCAGGCAGTGGGCCCCAACTTCCGCCTCATGCACGAAGGCCTGGGCACCCAGGGCGGGCCGTTGGAAAGCATCATCACCGACTTTGCGCCGGCGCTGGAAGAGCTGGGCTTTTACTGGTTTGAGGAGGCCTTTGGCGGCACCAGCCTGGAACACATCGACCTCTTTTTGCAGCTCAAAGAAGTTATGCCCACGGTCAAAGTCTCGGGCGGCGAGCGCTTTCTCGAGCGCTTTGAAGCGCAGGAGTGGCTCGACCGCCAGGCCCTCGACATCGTGC
>CAXGRO010000144.1:0-10795 GCA_964012055.1 uncultured bacterium | reverse complement strand
ACACAAAGCTAGCAAGCGCGGCTCACTCAGGTAGAGGGCAATACTCTGGTCGTAGTTGATCAGCCCCGAAATTTTGCCGACGTGGCTGCGCGCGTCGGCCTGCTGGTGCCGTTTGAGCGTCGCCAAAACACTGTCCCTCACCCCGTCCACCTCGGCGGACGGAATCACCTCTTCGATGACGCACCAACCGTCCGTCTGCAGCCGCCGCTGCATGTCGTGCAATTCAGCCGTCGCCATAAGCCAACATTTTTCCACCTGCGCTATACATCAAGCTATCACTTCATCAACCGCATTGCCGGCCCAATCGCGCGCCACCTCAAACCCCAGCAGCGCCGCGACGGTGGGCGGATTGTCGATAATGCTCACTGCCCGCTCTATTTTTGTTGTCTGCCGCACGCCGGCGCCGCAAATGACCCAGGGTAATGGCCATGTCTTCGTCCATGTCGGTACCGTGGCTCTGCCCGTGCCCGCCGTGATCACTGGTGACAATGCACGTCGTTTGCTCCAGGTCTATCGCCTCCAGCACCCAGCCAATCGCTCTATCCGCCCGGCCAATCGCCTCCAGATATGGTGCCGACATCCAACCGTGGTCGTGGCCGGCAATGTCAGTGTGCCCCAAATAGACAAAGGCAAAGTCCACCTCCGCACCGCGCAAATGGGCGAAGGCGGCTTCGGCCAGTTCGAGATCGCCGTCGGCTTCGTAGCAGTTGTTGACAAAGTAGGAGATATTGAGCGAACCCGGGTCGGACAAATCGCGCAATTGTTCCCAATTGTAAAACGAGGCCGTCTTCTTGCCGGCCCGGTGTGCCGTGTCGATGATGCTGGGGACCGGCCGCACCTGGGGAGTAAAGGTGTTGGTGTTGGTGGTGATGCCGTGGCGCTCGGGGGTGACGCCGCGGAACATAGAGGTGTGGCAGGGTAGAGTGGACGAGGGCATGACCGAGCGCACCGCATAGGTGTGGGCGCCGGCTTTAATGAGTTGGCCGATGTGAGGCGTAACCGCTTGCTGTAAGCCGTCCGCCCTCAGTCCGTCAATGCTAAAAAGTGCTACTGATCTGGCCATGGACGCTCCCCGTTTCGCCCTAGTTTCCGGATCTATAGTATCGGAGTATATCGCCTCATGACCGCGATGTCAAGGGCAACTCCTGCAATGTGTTGCCGTCTCACCTACGCACTTCGTGGAATCACCGGTAAAATCAGCCGCGACGGCCGCGCCGCGTCGTGAAAAATCTGCTGCCTGGCGATCTGCAACGTCGCCTCCTTATAATCGTCCCCACCTGTATTGTGGTTGCGATCAAAGTTGGGAAAATCGCTGCTGCTAATGTCCAGCCGCATCCTGTGCCCGGGTCGAAATAAATTGCTGGTGGGATTTACCTGGATGGTGTATTCGTAGACGCGCCCGGGTTCAATAAGGGTGGGATTCTCGTACGACTCGCGATAGCGCGCCCGCACAATGCCGTGACTCAATTCCTGTACAAACCCGTCGGGCCACACGTCCATAAACTTGGCGACAAAATCCGTATCTGGCGTCGACGAGGCGGCCCACAGTTTTAATACAATCGGCCCCGTCACCTCAAGCGGCTCTTGCAGCGGCGGCGTCATGTATACCAGTACGTCCTCCCTGCCTTCCAACACCCGCTGGTCGTGCGGCTCCTGCTGCCCGGCCGGCGAGTACAGCGTCATCAGCGGATCGCGGGGATCGTAACTGTACGCGTCGTGCGGTTCTTCCCCCGGCGCTTCCCGTGAAAGCGTGCCGTCGCCCGTCACCGCGTTAGCCGCCCCGCCGCTGTGCAAATAAAAATCGGTTACTGGGTGCGGGCCAGCGGCCACTCGTTCTCCGCGCGCCAGCTATTGGCCCCCATGACAAAAAGTTGTATGGGCGGCCACTCGTCCACCTGGTTGTTTTCTTCCTTGAGCCAGCGACCAAACCACTGATCGACCATCTCGTAAAAATCCCGCTGCGCCGCCGCCGTCCTGCCATTCTCCACCATGCCGGTAAAATTTTTTATGGTGCCAATTTGCTGATCGTACCAGCCGGTCAAGCACAACACCGGAACATCGATGTCGCAGTGTTTCTCCTCAAAACCAAAATGATCGACGGCGTGCTCCTGCAGCCAGCGCCGCCAGTGTTGCCGCATATTGGGCATGGCTGCCTCGGGAATATCCCACAGCGGCAAATACCAGAACCACTTGTGGCGATCGCGCTCCACCCAGCGCCGGCTGGCCTCGTCCAGCGTCGGCGACGCAAACTGCGCCCCGGCACGGCGACCGGCCTCCACCGCGAGGTTGTTGACCGTCCAGTCCAGCACCCGCCCCACCCGCAGCACGCCGCTCAATTCGCGGTCGAGTAAATTGGCGGCAATGGCAAAGGGAGCCATCGCTTTGAGATGTGGCGGCCGGGTGTGGGCTAATTCCCACTGCGTCCAGCCGTCGTACGAAGCGCCTAAAGTCCCCACCGCACCGCTGGACCAGGGCAGTTGCGCCGCCCACTCCACCGCGTCGTAGCCGTCCTCTGCATCGCTGTGATCGGCGCTGTAAAAACCGGGCCTAATTTCCCCGTCCGAAGCATAGCGGCCGGTACACGTCAGCCCGCAAAACAGTGCCGTCGCGCGCCGTAGCTTCGAGGTCGCGCTCCACCACCACGTCGTATCTCTGCTTTTCCTCCATCTTCTACTCTATTGTGCTCCGTGTGGCGGCGCGTCAAAATATGCAGTACTGCCAAAGTAGGGAAACATGCCAAAACCGCGCTGTAAATCCCGCTCTTCCCACACCAGTGCCGTCTCGCAATAAGCCAGCGACCCGTGCCCCGGGGGCGAATACTCGGGGTGGGTCAACAGATCGGCCCGTGGCCAGATGCTACGGCAGTTAAAACACACCCCCTTCTCCAGATTGTCGCGAATGAATTCCACCATGTGCGGAAAGGTGCGTTGATACTCAGTCCCCTCACCCCACTCGAGCACCCCGCTCAAATCGCCCCCCTGCTGCTGAATCTCGCCGATCGACAGCGGCGCCCCGTCTTTCCAGCACATAGCGTCGCTATTGGGATCGACCATAACCCACTTGCCGTATTCGTCCAGCCATATCTCGCTGACAAAATGACCGTCGCTGCCGCCGATACTACCGGTCAGCACGGCGCAGCGCGCCGGAATCTCGAGCACCTGACAGGCGCTGACCAGGGCGACGGCATAGTGCACGCACATGTCCACCGGCCGCTTGCCGTAATGGCCTTGCTGAGCGCTACCCCAGGCGACGATGGTCTCGGCATCCCAGGGAGAGTAAACGGCGCCGCGCAGCGAATTGGTGTGCTCCCAGCTCGAGGCGAGCCAGGCGGAAAGAATGCGCACTTTTTCCAAATGCGAACGCTCCTCGCGCGCCGCCGCTGGCATGGCCTGGCGCAGCGCCTCGGCGTGGGCGCTCGCCGCGTCCTCCCAAACCATCGCCGGCGGCGGTGGATCTTCCCCCTCCTGCAGCCGGACGCGCACCACATATTCGCCGCGCACGGCGTTGAGATAGCCCATGCGCTCGCTGCGCCAACTATCGCCCCCGTCATTGCTCAGCGCACTGTGCGGCGCCGCGTGCCCGGCTTCGAGGGCCAGCGACCAGGCGTTCATCGCCGTGGATTCGGTCCACAATTCAATGCCGTTGTTTCCCGCCACCAGCACATCGGCCTCAACGTCAACCTCCCACCAGCGAAAAGACCCCTCGGAACTCGGCGCGATAGACGCCACTTCGCGGCCGTTTACCGCCAGGTGCAGCGGCGCTTTTGTGTTTGGATAGGGCCGCGCCAAAACGTAGAGCGTCGCCGCCTGTGCCGTGGCCGGTAAATCCAATTTGGTGCGCGCCCGGCGCAGGAGAGTCAACTCCTCGCACAGATAGGGAATCACCCGTCCTTCTTCATTGTAATACAGTTTGCTCATTGGCTGAGACCTCCTCGCCTACCGACTCTTTTCCCAACCGCACACATTTTATTTATAACGCTCTTCAAATACCGCCACCGCACTCTGCACCGTCAGCATGCCCATTTTCACCCGGTGCTCAAAGCTGCCAAACATGCCCATTTCGGTGCCAAAAGCCAACCCGTACTTGTGCGATGCATAGTCCATTAAATTGAGCCCCTCGCCGCGCACGCTGGCGTCCAGCCAGTAGACCGCTTTCTCCGTCCGGGTGAACCACGTCTGCTCCAGCGGCACCCCGCCCAGCACGTCGTCGTCTTCGGCCAATATCGCCCCGGCGTCGGCAATAGCCTGTATGGTCGCCCGCGCTGCCTTTCCCTCCCATTCCTCGTTCTCCTCGTCCTGCTGGTGCCGCGCCGACAGCCAGTAGCGGTCTTCCATCAGCTGCGATTCGTGTATGTCAAAGCTGATTCCCGGTTCGATCTCGGCCATCAACTGCCGCGCGCAACGCGCCTCCACCGGCGCCCACTCGGTGTCGTGAAAGCGGTTCAAATGCAGCAGTTCGCCCTCATTGCTGACGACCAGGGTATAAGCCCGCCCAAAATTGCCCGTCCCCTCCACCCCCTCCTGCCCCGGCGTCATATAAATCCGCCTCCCTTTAAACGGCTCCAGCACCACCGGGTTTTCCTTCTCCTGTTTCTGCAACTCCAAATAAAAAGACCACTGCGGACAAGTACGCTGCGGCGCCGGTTTGGCGCAGGCGTAACCGAAATCGCCAATCAGCGCCAGCACCATATCGTCCGCGTCAAAGTATACCTCACCCGCATCGCGCAAAATGCCCTGCACCGCGTCAAACGAATCAAATTCCGGCTCCCCCCCCAACCCCAAGCTCAGGGCATAGGCAAAGCCGTTCATGCCAATGGGATCGCGCGTTGGAATAACGTGGACCTGATGTTCGGTATCGAGCTGCTCGATGAGTTCCACCGCCGCGCTCACCCCAGCCTGCTCGGTCGAATGCGCCCCGGCCGAAATAAAAATAGCTGGGAATTTATCCCCCCCGCTGAGCACGGAAATGATCGGACTGCCGTCTGGCGCACACCCCATCACCCGATAGGGCTTGCCCATGTCTTCGACGCGTTCGAGCAAATTGGCATAGCGTTCGTACATCTGCATACGGCCTCCCCGTTTAATCCGTTGATACTAAATCCTTTAACACCGATATTCCTTAATAAAGGCACCGCCACCCACCAACCGCCAATCTACACTGCCCGTCTCAATCGATCGTCTGCTGCAGCAGACGCATAAAATTGCCGCCCCACACCTTGGCGATTTCCTCCTCGGAAAGCCCGCGCTCTAGCATGGCCTTGGTCAGCAAGGGCAACTGCCCCACGTGCGGCACTACCGCCGGCGTGCGCCCCAAGCCGTCAAAATCCGAACCAATCGCCACGTGATCAATACCCACCAGGTCAGCCACATAACAAACGTGGTCGACCAGCCCCTCAATGGTCGCCTCTTCCGGATGAATAAAAAATGGCGCAAAGGCAATGCCCAAAATTCCGTCGACCGCGGCCAAAGCCTTGATCTGGTCGTCCGTCAAACAGCGCCAGTGCGGGCACAGCCCACACGCTGCCGTGTGCGTCATGGTGACGGGTTTACTCGAAAGCTCCAGCACCTCGTAGAACGCCTTATCGTTGATATGCGCCAGGTCCGTGACCAGCCCCATTTCATTGCTGAGCGTCAGCACCTCCTTGCCAAAGTCCGTCAAACCCGGGGCGCTGCGGCGCTCCTCCTCGCGCTCCTCCAGCGTGCAGGGACCAAACGGGCTCTTGCGCCCCTGCAACATGCCCTCTTCGTCCCCCCCCTCCCCGTGCGTGATGCCCAAACAGCGCACCCCGAGCCGGTAGTAGAAACTAACCATGTCCAGCGCGCCGTTGAGCCAGCGACCCGCCCCCTCTATGCCCATCAAAATGCCGATTTTGCCGTCTTCCTTGGCCCGTATCGCATCCGCCGACGACAGCACGAGCTGTAACTTATCGCCGTGCGCGTCGAGTTGTGCCAGCGTGTTTTCCAGCGTCACAAAGACATTGGCCGAAGGGCCGTTGCCCACAATAAAAAAGCCGCCGTCAAAACCGCCCTCCTGCATGCGCGGCACGTCCATGTGCAAGTGATCGTTGACCTCCATCCAGGCAAACGGTATCTCCTTCCTGGCCACCCGCTCCACCGGCGTGTCGTTGTGCCCGTCGAACACCAAAATCCGGCGGTGTACTTCCTGTGCTTCTTCCAAAGTTACTTGCGGCATACTTACCTCCTCGGCTCAACTCCCACACGCCTTCAAGAGCGCGTCAGACGCTACCGTATAACCAATATTCTGCGCCACGTCGATCCGGGCGGCGCGCGACAGCAGTAATTCGTCGGCGGTGTCCGCCACCTCAATGGCCGTGGTGCAGTCTTCGATAAGAATGACTTCGTACCCCCTGTTCTTCATCGCCCGCATGCCGTAATCGCGAAACGGCACGCACATATTAGCGGCAAACCCAGCATAAAATAGAAACAGGATGCCGCGCGCTTGCAGCAGCCTCTGCAACTCTTCGCCACTGGCAATCACCTCGTCCCCCTCCTGCGGCTCCACGTCGCGCTGAATAAAGCGCTCTGCAATAATGCGATCGAATTCGGCGTCCTGGGGATCTTGCGGCCGCGCCCACTGTGCGAAATCTCCCTCTTTGCGGCGAAATTCGGCCGGCGGCCACTGTGGCGCAGTCCCATTCCCTCCGCTCTGCTCCCCTTCAACCGCATACTTGCCCCACTGCGCGTATTTCTGCGCACAATTCGGGCTGGGCGCGTGCACCACGGCCGCCCCCGCAGCGCGAAAGGCTTGCATCAGCGGCTTGATGCGCCGCGCCGTAATCTCCGCCGTACGCGCCACGTGCGACGCAACGTAGTGCTCGCCCCACATGTCTACCAGGATCAAGGCGATCTGCTCTACCGGCAAAGACCAGTGCAATATACGGCGTTCGAACTCTTTTTCAGTGATACCGGCCCGGTACGTCAGGTGGTAATAACCTATGTCCAGCGCAATCGCATTTTCACTCATGGCCTTTGATGTTATCGGTAAAGGGCACAGTACTCGCCCCCTGAGGTTCTGGCCCCAGGGGACGAATCAACATCTTCTCCGGCGCCCGGTACTGCACATCGAGATACGGCGTTTCTAGCCGCACATGCCCCCGATGGCGCGAATCCATCAGGGTGTCGAGCGCCCCAGACACCAGCAAGGTCCGCTCCACCGGATACTGCGGCACACCCGTCAAAAACATTTCCTGAATATTCAACCCCAAATAGCTGAAGTGCGGATAGGGCGGCCCAAAGCCGCACATCGACGTCGTCTGCACCTGCCCGCCCACCCGGGCGGCATACGCCCAGTCGTGAATGTAGCCGGTCAATTGCAGCACCGCCGCTTTGAAGCCGTCCCTGTATTCCAGCAAAAAGACGGCCGGATTTTCACACCCCTCCTCCATGCTTTCCCCTTCGGTCTCCAACAGTTCGAGCCCGGCGACGGCCAGCGGGCGCGACCATAAACCCTCGTCGCCGGCCCGCCACACGTCGTCGCCTTCCAGGCACTGCACCGCGGCGAGGCCCTGCTCGCCGCCCCGGCGCCGTTCCACCATCGCCTGCAGCGCCTCAAAGCCGTGGTAGCCGTACGACTCAATGCCGCCATAGCTCAACACCAGAGCCTCTTCAATATCCGTCTCCAATTCGTGTTCGAGCCAGGGTTTGCGCCAGAACAGCGGCAGGGATGAGCCCGCCATGAAAGGGATATTAAGTTCGACGGCACGGTCGTACATCCACTTGGCGTCGTCCCAATTGTAGGACAGGTGCTTGTCGCTGAAAACCGGCACCGAGCACCCCGAAGTCGACATGACGCCGCAAATCTGCTCAAAGAAAAAGCGCCGCGGATACATGTGCTGCCCCTTCTCGTTATAGGCATACGCCCCGTGCTCGCCAATGGACAGCACGCCGTCCACCGCCAGTTCGTTGCCGCCCAAACACAGTGCCGTATAAATGCTCGGATAGATGGGAATATCGTTTGCCTCGGCAACCTGCAAACCGATGTCGTTATCGGGAATCTGGTCCAGATACATCGAGACGATGTCCACCTGCGGCTCCAGCAGCCCTTCGTCGGTGGGAAAGCCTTTGATAAATTTGCCGACGATGACGTCGGCGTGGGCCGGCTCCCGATACTCGGTAATGACGGCGGCGATTTTCTTGCGTTCACTCATAGCTCATTCTCACTTACGATAACCGGGTTTGATCTTGCAGGTCGGGCATACCTTCTTGAGATGCTCCCGCCGCACCTTCCACAAATCAAGCGCCTTTACCAGAGCGCAATCGGCCGCCCCCACCTTGCCGCGGCGCTGCAATTTGCGCCGGTCCAGGGTCTCGTCGAGCTTGGATGGCGGCACCGGACACATGCCGCTGCGCCAGGCCAGTCCCTTCACCTCTTCCACTCTGCCGTTGGGCATTACCACCTTGTCGACGTTGCCAAAGGGGTCGTTGCAAAAACTCGGGACCGACTCCTCAGCCACGTGGTAGGCCGTACTCGAATCGTGTGTCACACCCAGCGACAGTATATAACCGCCGCCGTGGATAATCCGGCCGATGGGACTGTCTTGCGCCCAGATGCCGTTCTCCAGATGCCCGGCGCAAAATTCCTCCGCCCTGGGTCCAATAGCCGCCAGCGCGTGCGTCGGATGCATGCTGCGCACCGCGTCCGGCCGCCGCCAGGCGGCATTGGGAATGGCTCCGTTGGTCGTCGGTGAGGTGTTGGGATTGTACACCCGTGCGCTGCCGTGGTTAAACGACGGGAACATCACCGTGCCGCTGCGCCCTACTGCCGCCAGCAATGCCTCCACCACTGTCTCGGCGCCGCCGCTAACGTGGCCAATGTTCGACAGCGAGCTGTGCACCATCAGGTCCATGCCCTTTTCCACCCCCAATTTCACGAGGTCGGCCACCAGCGCGCTCTTGCCCACCATATCGCCCGGCTCGATCAGTTCAGCGTAGCCCAGTTCGGCATGTCCCTCAAAAAACGCCGCCACTTTTTCCACCGCCACTTCCCGGCCGTACTCGCCGGAGAGCAACTCGGCAATCTGCGCCAGGTTACGCTTGCCGTCGGCCCAGAACAGCGCCCAGGCCGCCAGTCCGTGGCCGCCAATGCGCCGTGCCATTTCGGGCGTGAGGTTGTTGCCATCCGGCGATAACACGGCGGTGCGCCGCGGCACTCGACCGGCCCCAGCCACTTTGCGCGGCCGCACAGCTTTGAGCCGTTTTTTTGCTATAACTTCCTCGACCTGGCGCTCGCACTCGACAAAATGCGCCATGGTCTCGCGGTGATCGCCCTCCCACAGGAAGCGCTGCAATTGCCCCAGCGAGCAGCGGTGCGCCTCGCGTTTAAAGTTGAGTTCGGTCTGACTGTAGCGATTGCCGCGCTCCTGCAATTGCCCCAGCGCAAAAGCCGTTTCCGCCCGCGCCATTTCCACCGCTTCTTTGGTGCCGGCGTTGGCTAGATAATACAGGTACCCGGCCATGGCTACGGCACAAGTGTGCAAACCCCGCGGACTTACTGTTTCCAACGTGTCGGCAGAAGTGTGATACACGGCCGACGCTTTATTCTTGTCACTGTGGTGCGTTGTAATCCACGGCGCCGGGAATCCGTATTTGGGATCGCCAATAAGCGTATCCGCGGTCGACATAAAATCTTCGAGATAAAACTTATACCCCGGATTTTGAATCTTTAATGCGGCGCGTATGATGGACTCGCCCACCCGGTCGACAAAACCGGCCGACATCGGAATAGTCGCGTGCCACTCCAGGCGGCCGTTGCACAACTTGGGCTCGCTCCCCACCGTGTCGATGACTACCCCGGCCAGAGGGTTCTGATAATGGCGCACATCTTCCAGGTATTTAAAAAACCCGTAACACTCGTAGGCATTGAGCAAGCGAATGGTGCGCTTGGGCCGCGGCAAAGCTCCGGCCTTGATCAATCTCTCTATGACCCGGGCAATCTCCACACACAGGGCCACCCCCGAGGCATTGTCCAGCGCCCCCGGCTCGGCGCTGTGCGCCAGCACCCACAACTCGTCCTGCGGATTTTCGCCTCCCGTGATCAATCCGCTCACCATGTCGTGCGTGCCCACATAGCGGTGCACATCCACGTTGACGTGTACCGTCAAGCGGTCGTGCTTTTTGACCAGCCGCCGCAGTTTTTGTCCCTCTCTCTGCGACAACACCAATCCCACCAGGTGGGCGGCGGAATTGCCCAGGGGTATGCCGCCCCAGCCAAACTTGGTCCAGGCCGTGGCCGTTGCTATCGGCGTGGGAATATCGGTAATGGCGCCCACCGCCCCCTTACTCGCCAGCGTGCCCACCCGGCTGCGAATGTCCATACTGGTCAGTACCATCTTGCCCCGCAACCCGTCTGCGGGCAAGCGGTCGAGTTCCTCCTGGCTGTCGATCACCACCAACTCGCAGCGCACCCCGCCCTTGGGCGTGGAACCGCTCCACTGCACGATGTGCCAGGGGTTGTCCTTGTAATCGAGCACGCGCTGGCGCAGCGGCCGCACCACGTCGAGCGTGGCCTTGCGCACGTCGGCGGCCTCGTGAATAACCCACCGCCCCGAGCCCAACCGCCCGCCGGTTTGCAGCGGGTGGACCTCGGCCCCAGCCCCGGCTTCCTCGTAATAACGCACCAGGGTATCTGTGGTGTCGTGAAAGCGATCAAACGAATTCCACCGATCCGTTTCCACTACGTCTTCGATGACCTTCAAGGTCTTCTTGCCGTCCGCCTGGCGCGACATCAGCGGCAAGACGTCCCGGCAAAACCGTCCCAGTGAACGGGGTGTGCGCCA
>CAXGRO010000143.1:0-10803 GCA_964012055.1 uncultured bacterium | reverse complement strand
TGGTAGTAGGGGTAGCGGTAGCCGTAGCCGCCGTAGCTGTAGCCGCCGTAGTGCGAATCGTAGCCGTAGTAGGAAGGGTAGACACTGGAGCTATAGCTGTAGCCGGGGGCGCTGGGGTAGCGGTAGTAGTCGTCTTCCCAGCGTTTTTTGGCGGATTCACTGCTTTCTACGCCTTCCATTTCCCAGGCGGATTCACCGTCGTTGGCGCGGGCACTGGGGGGGGCAAAGATGACGGTGTAACAGCCGCTCAGCAAGAGGGCGGAGAGGCCGAGCAGGGTGGCTAGTAAAAGGGGTTGGCGTCGCATGAGTGCCTCCGGCAAAAAGTCTCTTCTCGTTTTCAATATAAATAAACCGAGGTCCGGGTCAAATTAGAATCTGTAGCTCAGTCCGGCGAAGGTGCGGTTGGTGCTGTTGTCTTCGGTTAAGTCGCCCTCGACTTGCTCAAAGGTGCCGCGGCTCCAGGCCAGGTCGAGGTGCAGTATTTGATCAACGACCAGGCCGGCGCCCAGGGTAAAGAAACGCCGGTCTTGTTTGATGGCGATGACCGGATTGGTCAGGGGGTCGACGGGTGAGGTGGGGTCGCGCGGGCCGACAAAGGGGAGGGGGTCGGTGTAAAAGCCGGCGCGCAGGTCCAGGGCAAAGGTGGGTACCTGCCATTCGGCGCCCAGGTGGTAGCGCCAGATGTCTTTGTACTGGTCGGCAAAGTCGGCGTCGGCACGAAAGCCGTCGTCCTCGTCGTATTCGCTCTGGGTCCACTCGGCAAAGTGGGCGCTGGCGGAGAACAGTAGGTCGGGGCGGGGGCGGTAGGAAGCGCCGGCGCCAAATTCGAGCGGCAGGGTGATCTTGTAGGCGTCGGCAAAGGACAAATTGGCGTTGTTTTCGGAACTGCCATCGTCGTACTCGACCAGGTTATAAGGTTCGATGTCGGGGTCGGCAGGCAAGCCTTCAAAGACGTAGCTGATGCGCTGGGCGGTGCGGGCGGCAATGGTAAAACCGCCGCGAAATTTGGGCTCGAGGCGCGGGGTGCGCACCATAATGCCCATAATGGCGCTGTAGGCGCGGCGGTAGTCGTCGCTAAATTTTTCGAGCGCCACCAGGCGCTGGTAGGTTTTGACGTCTTCGATATCAGTCCAGGTAAACTCGCGCGGGTTTTCGTCTTCGCCGCCGAGAATGTTTAAACTCAAGCCCAGCGAGATGGTGGGGGAGACGTCTAGGGCCCCGGCCAGCGAGGTCATGGTGAGGCCGCCTTCGTGGCTGAATTGTTGTTCGGTTTGCAGGGTATCGGCCTTGTTGAACCCCTGGAAGCGGATGATCGAGTCGAAATCCTGCACCCGGTTAAAGCCGGCGGCAAAGACCAGGCGGCCGCGGTACACGGGTATGGGATAGACCAGGCCCAGGGCGCCAAAGCGCGTGTTGCTGAGCGACGCGGAAGCGCTGGTGTTGTTTAACACGGCTTTGGTGTCTTGGCTGTTGCGCGCAAAAGAAACCTGAATTTCGTAGTGGTCCTTTTGCACCAACCCGGCCGGGTTCCAAAAAACGGCGGTGAAATCGTCGGCTACCCCCACGTACGCCCCGCCCATGCCCATGGCGCGCGCCCCAACGCCGGCAAAATGGCCGATAGAGCGCTCCTGGGCCGCTGCCCCGGCGGTGAATAATAGAAGGGCCAAACAGGCAAAGCGCATCAAAATTCCTCGGTGTAGAGCACGGTCAATTCGCGGCTGGTCTGGACGTCCCCCGGGCCGTTGCCCAGCCAGTTTTTGATGTAGAACCCCAGGCGCAATTCGCGTGACAGGGCAAAGAGGGCGCCGGCGTTGAGATAGCCCTCTCCCGACCCCAGGGCGCTGGAGGCGTTGTCGTTGAGCGCCAGATCGTATTCGGCGACCAGGGCAAAGTCTTCGTTAATGCTCTTGTCGACGCCAATCCAGCCCGACAGGTCGCCGTCGCCGTCGTCGTCTTCGCGGCTCAAATTGGCGCCGCCGTGCAAGCCAAACTGTCCCAAGCTCGACAGGTAATTTTTGCTGAGGGCGACAAAAACGCCTTTGGATTTGACCTGGTAGCGCCCGTTGCCATGGCTCCCATATCCCTGGGTGTCGTAGCCCAACACCAGGGCGGGCAGGGCCGTACTTTCTTCGATGATGCGGTAGCGAATAGCCGCTTCAACCCGGGGCTGCCAGTTGATATCGGTATCGCCAATAATGTGTTCCCCGCCAAAAGAGATGGCAATAGTGATGCGCTTGAGCACCCCCGCATCGAGCTGGGTCAACACCCCACCGTTGGCAAAAAGCCGCAGCGCCACCCCGTAGCGCCCCTTATCTATCAGCCCTGCCGTAGGGCTATCGATCAACCGCGTCAGCTCGGCCCGTTCCGCCGCCTCGGCACTGACACAGAGTCCGGCAGCAACGACAACGGCGAGTATTTTTGTTCGCAGCAAAGATTATCCCCTTGATCGTAAACGTTCGCAGCCCGACATCGGCGATGTCTCCGACTAGAATACGATTTCTATTTTCTAGCGCCTGCCACTACACCTTCGCGGAGTCCCCTCTGGCTCCCAAGAGCCCTCCGCATAACAATATCATAACAATATTCAGGAGACCCGACGCACCGCAATGCGCCGTTGCTCCGCAGCCACATACTCCAGCCGCACTTCATAGCGCTTTGAGGGCAAGAGATCAACCGCCCGGTCAGGCCATTCGATCAAACAAATACCCTCGCTGTAAAAGTACTCTTCGGCACCCAGATCTTCAAGCTCGTCGCTGCCGTTGAGCCGATAGAGATCAAAGTGGTAAATGGGAATGGACTCCTCGCCCAACTCCCCCTGATATTCATTTATAAGGATAAATGTTGGACTGTTGACCTGGTCGAGTACCCCCAAGGCCCGACAAATTCCCTGAATCATACACGTTTTGCCGGCGCCCAGATCGCCGTAGAATGCCAGCACATCGCCGGGCCGCAATTGGGCGGCCACCCGGGCGCCAAAGTCCTGGGTATCGGCGTGCGAGTGCGAGATAAAAGTCTTTTCGTCCACGATCGTTTATTAAAAAGATGCGCGTCTGCCGGCACATATTACAAGCGCATTATTTGGGGTCCATGATGGCCACCGGCAAAATCATTTCCTCCAGCGAGATGCCGCCGTGTTGGAAGCTGTCCTTGTAGTGGCGCTGGTATTCGTTGAAGTTGGTCGGGTAGACAAAATAAAAATCTTCGCGGGCAATGGCAAAATTAGTGCCTAGGCCCGAACTGGGCAGGCCGTAGTTGAAGGGGTCGGATATAAAGACCGCGTCCTTGGGGTCGCAGCGCAGATTTTTGCCCACCTTAAAGCGCAAATTGGTGGAGGTGTCGCGGTCGCCGTGGATCATCGAGGCGCGGGTGCCGCGCACCGTGCCGTGGTCGGTGGTCAGCACCACGGCGGCGTCGGTGCGGGCGATTTGCTGCAAGGTGGCAAATAGTGAGGAGTGGGTGAACCACGACTGCACCAGAGAGCGAAAAGCGCCTTCGTCGGGGGCAATTTCCTTGAGCAATTTCGAGTGGGATCGGCCGTGGACCAGCATGTCGACAAAGTTGTAGACGATGCTGATCAGGGGCGATTTGCTCGGCGAGGCCACCTTGCGGGTGAGGTTGTGCCCCTCGTTGGGGTCGATCACTTTGATGTACTGGGTGCCATGGGACAGGTCTAAGCCCATGTCGCTCAACTGGTCGTCGATAAATTTGTGTTCGTGGCGGTTGAGGCTGCTCTCATCCTTGTCGTCGGACCACAAATCGCCGTATTTGTCGGCGATTTCGTTGGGAAAGAGGCCGCTGAAAATGGCGTTGCGCGAGTAGGGGGTGGCGGTGGGCAAAATGGAGTAGTGGTAGGAGCGGCGGATGTCGAAGAATTCGGAGAGCATCGACTCCATGATCATCCAGTGGTCCAGGCGCAGGCAGTCGACGACAATAAAAAAAACCTGGCGTTCGCGCTCGAGCAGGGGGTGGACAAATTCGGAGACCACGTCGACCGAGAGGGGTGGCGAATCGTATTCGCTGTCAACCCAAACGGGGAAGTTGTGCTCGACAAAGCGGGCGAATTCCTGGTTGCATTCCTTTTTTTGATCTTCGATCATCTGGTAAATGCTCTTGTCGCCCAAACCGCGGATCTCTATGTCCCACTCGCACAGCAGGCGGTGGATGTCGATCCAGGTCTGCCAGCCGACCTCGCCGGAAAGCCAGGCGCGGATTTGGTTGGATCTGGACACGTAGGTTTGGCCGGCCTGGCTTTGGCGGATCTGGCGGCTGTCGAGCAGCTTTTTGCAGGCCATGAAGATCTGGCTGGGATTGACCGGCTTGGTCAAATAGTCGTCGATGCGCCGCCCAATGGCCTCGTTCATCAAGTGTTCTTCTTCGTTCTTGGTTATCATGATGACGGGGATGTTGGGGTTGTATTCCTTTATTTGTTCGAGCGTAGAAAGCCCGTCGATGCCCGGCATCATCTCGTCGAGGAGGACAATGTCGAACCCTTCCTGTTGGATCAGGGTGATGGCGTCTTCGCCGTTATTGACCGGCGTCACCTCGTAGCCGTGCTCGTCGAGGAAGAGGTGGTGCGGGCGCAGCAGTTCAATTTCGTCGTCGGCCCACAGTATCTTGCGTTTGTGCATCTCCATAAAGGTAGGATCCTCCGTTAGGGCATAAATTAAAGAGACTCTATTTATTATATCGGCAGAACGATCTCAAAAGTGGTGCCCTCTCCCGGCACGCTCTGGGAGACGGCAATGCGGCCGTTGTGGTATTCTTCGACGATGCGTTTGACAAAGGCCAGGCCCAAGCCCCAGCCGCGCTTTTTGGTGCTAAAGCCGGGTTCAAAGACCTGGTTGACGTGCTCGGGACTTATGCCGCGGCCGGTGTCTTGAACCGTGACCTGCACGGCCTGGCGTTCGGGCAACAGGCCGAGGTGAATGTGAATGGCGCCCTCCTGGGTCTCGAAGGCGTCAATGGCGTTTTTGAACAAATTTTCAAATGCCCAGCTCAAGAGTTCGGCGTTGGCCGGCACCGGCGGTATGCCTTGACTTTGCATGGTAATTTCGTGGCGGCCGAATTGCGGACTGCGGCTTTTGAAGTAGTTGATGGTCTCGGTCAACACCGCTTCGAGATTTTCGGGCTTGAGCTCGGGCACGGAGCCTATCTGGCTAAAGCGCGAGGCGATCTGGTTGAGGTGGCGCATGTCCTTTTGCATTTCGACGATTTTCTGGTCGATGTGTTCCAGGGCATTGGCGTCGGTGCCCACCGGCGCGTTTTGGATGTCGCGTTTGACCAGCTCGAGCCAGCCGGCCAGCGAAGAGAGCGGTGTGCCGAGTTGGTGCGCCGTCTCCTTGGCCATGCCCACCCAAATGGAGCGCTGTTCGCTGCGCCGGATGTTGCGAAAGCCGATATAGCCTATCAGCATAAAAAGTATCAGGACGCCGATTTGCACGTACATGGCCCACGACATGCGCTGCACCAGGTCTGAGTCGCCGTAGTGGATTTTGAACGAATTTTGGGGGATGTGAAACATGTAGGGGTCGTTCTCTTCTGCCATTTGCAGCATGGCGTCGACCACGCGTTTTTTGGCCGCCGCTGAAGCATCGTTCAAAGGGGGAAGCGCTGCGCCGTGCCAGCTTACGGGTACTCCGGTACTGTCGGAAATGACAAAATTCATCCGGTCGTAGTACAAATAACTAAACGACTGGCCAGGAATGGTGAACGGGTGAGACACGTTCAGGCTGTCGTCCCCCATGCGCGCCAGCGCAGAGTGCAAAGCCGGCATGACGGTGGCGGCCGTATCGCCCTCCGTCGGCAGGTCTGGCCCGCGCCAACCGACTATGTCTTCGGCAAAATCGGTGATGATGAAGTTGTGGTCGTCGTAGTGGAGCACGCCGTTGGCCCCCTCCGAAATGGGAAAGGGGATAGGCTCGTTGGCGGCGTCCATGCGGTGCATCATCTCCCGCAATTCGCGTTCGGCGGTTGCAGATTTGTCCTGGGGGCCGGGCAGGCCCTTGCCCCCCCAGAATTTGATATTGCCCTTGTCGTCGGTGTGGATTTGGGGAAAATCGACGCGGCGGTTCATGATGACTTCGTTAAATATAAGCGAGAACAACTCGGGTGTAGCCTGGGGCGAATAGGCGTAGGCCAGCAGATCGGCGTGAAAGCGCACCTGCTTGTCGGCGCTTTCCTTGAACTCGCGGATGACGTATTCGCCGTAGATCAGAAAAGCGAGGATGGCGGCGATGCTGCCGACAAATAAGTAGGCGCGAAAAGCCGCGGACAGACCAAAGTAAGCGAGGCGCTGGCTCCAGCGCTGCCAAAGTGAGACACCCGTGCCATCGGCAACCGAATCGCCGGGCGATTGGCCGTCTTGTTGTGGCGGCACAGGGTCGGCGGCGGCCGTTGCCCGGCGGCGGCGGCGTTTGAGCGGCGCGTTGTCCAGCGAAGTGAGATCGGGATGTTCGTCCATGCAGTAGTGGGGATTCGTTTTGTGCGGAGGTTCTATATCGTCTATACTTAAAAGTTAATGACCTGCACCGCACTGCGCTATACAAAGACGCGTCGCCCGGTGCGGTGTTCCACGCGCAAAGGAAAATGATGCTGGCGGTTAAAGCGCTGTTTTTAGTTTGTTGTTTCCTACCCCACTTCTTTTCAACGGCCGCCGCCGAAGGATTGCGCACCTCGCCCATGTCCCCGTCCACAGGTGTCAAACTGGACCGCCTGGCGCTGATTAGTGGCAGCGGCGCTGCCTTTCGCTATCTGGGATACCGCTACATGGATCGCGCCTGGTATCAGGGACAGAAGCAAGACCATATCCGCTGGATTCAGGATTGGTCCGGCGACACCTACCTGAACCTCGACAAGGGGGGCCATTTTATGGCGGGCTTATTTATGGCCCAAACCCTCAACGAGGCCTACACTTGGAGCGGTTTTAGTCCGCGCACCGCGGCCTTATTGGGCACGCTGACCAGTTGGGCCGCCCTGCTGGAAGTGGAGATGAAAGACGCCTATTTCGATCAATGGGGTTTTAGCATTCCCGACTTTACCGCCAATACCGTCGGCGCCGCCGTGCCACTGATACACACTTTGGTGCCGGCAACGCGGGCGGTGGGTTTTAAGTTCAGTTACCACCCTTCCAGCCTCTACCGCCAAAGCCGCGCTCGGGCCGCCGCCGACCGGCCCCACATCGACCACCTCATCGACGACTACGAAGGTATGACGTTTTGGGCTACCGTGGCGCCCGAAGCTTTTTTGCGGGGGCGCGCCAAGGAATTTTGGCCCGATTATCTGGGGCTGGCGGTGGGCTATGGCGCCACCGGTTTGCACGGCAGCAACGTCAAGAGCAAGGGGCGCGCCAAATACTACAAAGACTTGCCCGACGCCCGCCCAGAAGTGTTTGTTTCCCTCGATTACGACGCCCGCTATCTGCCGGGCAAAAATCCCGTCTGGCAATATTTTAAGACCCAGCTCAACTGGATTCACTTTCCCGCCCCCGCCGTCCGCATCTATCCGGAGTGGCGGTTCTACTTGCTCTACATGTAGTCTATTGCAGTAGCGACAGCACCCGGTCGATGTCTACGTCGGCTTCCACCGCGAGGCTGGCCGCAGACTGCGCCAGGATTTGCGAGCGGGTAAAATTAGTCATGGCTTTGGCCAGGTCTACGTCGCGAATGGCCGACTCCGAACTGGTCATGCGCTCGACAATGCTGTCGCTGGTGGCAACGCTTTGTTCCAGACGGTTTTGGAAAGCGGCGATGGTATTGCGTTCGGCAATTACGGCGTCGAGCGCCTCCTGCACCTGATTTATGGCAGTCTGGCCGTCGTTTTGGTTGCCGACGGCCAGGTGGCCTACAGCTAGATTGGGGCCGCTAGCGCGCATGTCGCCAATGCGGATGGTCGAGACGTCGTTGCTGGTTTCGGAGGGGCCGGCCTGAATGGCGAACACGACTTCATCTTCGAGAATGGAAATGCCGTTGAACGAAGTGAATTTGGCGATGCGGTCTATTTCGCCTTTTAGAACCTGAAATTCTTCGTTGATGCCAATGCGATCTTCGTCGTTGTAGGTGGTAGATGCCGACTCCACACTTAGCGTGTGCATGCGGCGCAACATGTCGCTTATTGAGCTGAGGGCGCCGTCGGCCACCTGCAGCATGTGGATGCTCTGCTGGATGTTGCGAGTGCCTTCGGCTATGGCGCGAATTTCGGAGCGGATGCCGTTGGCCAGGGCCAAACTGGCGGGGTCGTCGCTGGAGCGGTTGACCCGGCGGCCCGAGGCGACCTGTTCTATTTGTTTGCCGGTGTCGGCGGTGTGCACCATGAGGTTGCGGTGCACGTTTCTGAGATGGGCATTGTGGTTGATGCGTGGCTGTGCCATAAGCCCTCGCTTAGCTGAGGGTGAATTGGATATAACGACTCACCCACTGCATAGCAAAGGCTATACCAGCGTGTAGGACATATATATAAACTATTGTTTACATATATGTTATAAAAAACACCAAAAGAAATTTAGCCGGTAGAATGGCCGCGAATGGGAAGATTTGTCTGATGGCCCGGAAAGGAAGGCGCTAATTTTTAACGGGCTGAGCTGGGTGGGTGGCCGCTTTATTGGCGTTTTTATTATCCCGATTTTGGGCGTTGTCGCCGGCCTTTTTTGGCGGCATCTTGCCTTTGTTTTCTTCGTCTATTTCCATAGAGCAACAGCCGTGAAAGATGGCGCCTTCGGATACCGAGAAGGCGTTGGAATAGACGTCGCCAATAAAACTCGCTTGCGAGTCGAGCCGCACTTTTTCGGCGCGCACGGTGCCGCGGACAATGCCGTTGATGTAGATGTCTTTGCCTTCCAGGTGGGCATAGGCTTCGCCGGTTTGGCTGATGGTGAGAGAACCGGAACAGGAGAGTTCGCCTTTAAAAGTGCCGTCGATGCGCACGCTATTTTCCACCTTCATGGTTCCCTCAAACAAAGTGCCGCGGCCGATAATGGTATTGAGTGTTTGGCCGCCGCTGCTGGCGGGGGTGCCGTTGTCTTTCTTTCCTAGCATTGTTTTCTCGTCTCTAAGTAACGCAATTCTAAGATCTGGCGTATAAAGAAATCAATATAGGACTTCGCCGCCGGGGAGGCAATAAAAACCCATCCTCAGCCCTTTTTCTTTTTCTTTTTCTTTTTCTTTTTATCTCCGCCGTCGAGCAGGCGGGCGATTTCTTCCTTTTCTTGCAATTGTTCTACTACTACCATTGCGGTGGCGCTGGCGGGGTCCTCAACGCTCTCGACGTCGATCACGGGAATGTCCATCTGGGTGTTGCATTCTACCAGGTGGTCCTGAATTTTGAGGATTGTATCGAGGTGTGCCAGGTACTTGTGTGCCGACCTTTCGGGCGCCTGGTTGGCGCGCTTGGTAAAACGCGCCTCGTAGGCCTGGCGGTCCGACAGGGTCAGGCACAGCGGGATGAAAAACGCCGATTCGGCGTAAGGTTTAAAATCGATAAAATCGTAGAGCAGGTGGACGCCGTCGATAATGACGCTGGTATTCTCTTCGATGCAGCGTCGCAGGATGGCCTGTACCCCTACGCCGACGACGCGGGCCTGTTGGCGAAAGCCGGCGATGACCGGGTCGTGGCCGTCGGCGGCAATGCTGGGCATGCTAGACCAGACGGCGTAGGAGGAGTCGTGGATGGAGGGCATCAACTCAGGCGACAGCATGAGGCGCATGATCTCGCGGATGTCGTCGGTGGCCACCACGCGCGGGATGTCGAGAATGTTGGCCAGGGCAATGGCCATGGTTGTTTTGCCAACGCCGCTGGCCCCGGCAATAAAGATGATGAGCGGCTTTTCCAAATCGGCCCAGGTGCGCCACACCCGGTAGCGCTCGGCGTAGGAGCGATTGTGGTGTTGGGCCAGCAGGTCGACCGTGAGATCTTCCAGTTCCGTATGGGTGATGTGCTGGCGGCGCTGGTCTATGAGTTCGGCTTCTATGCTGCGGGCGATTTCGTACGATTTGTCGGGGGGCAGGCCCGACGCCTGAATCGAATGCGAGAGCAATTCTTTTGAGAAGGGGCGGGAGCCGCTTTTGCGCTCGACCGCAATGCTGGTGGGCTGGCGTTCCCAGAATACCAGGTCGCCCACTCGGCGGTCGCTGTACTGCTCGTCGACGAGTTGTTTGACGACCTTGACTATTTCTTTGCGGGAAATGTCCTTCTGTTTATCAATGGCAGTGCGCACGGCGTTGGCCAAGTCGTCGGCTTCTTCGTAGGTGAAACCGCGATTAATCAAATAGAGCGTTAGCATTCCGCGGCGAAAGGGAATGCGCTTTTTGCCGTCGATAATAGTCGCCACTGAATTTCCGTCCTCGGCTGAATTCTCTCTTCAATATAGCTTTAAGCAAGGGGCGGAAGCAAGCAGCAGGCGAGGACGTTGACAATTTTTGTTCTTGGACTTAACTTGGAAAGGTTGTAAAATTGAGGCGGTGTGGGGAGGGGGCTAGAATCCTTGCGGTTCTAGCCCTTTTCTTATTGCTCGGAACCGACGGCGGCGATATTATTATACGTATCGAGCAGTCCCGGTTCCGTTTTTTTGTACCCTACAAGGAGTTTTGTCATGTCCAATCCCCTCGTTGAACTCAAGGGCGCCGGCCAGAGCGTGTGGTACGACAACATCCAGCGCGGTCTGCTGATGTCGGGCGAGTTGCAGCGCCTCATTGCCGCTGACGGCGTGCGCGGTTTGACCTCCAATCCGGCCATTTTTGAAAAGGCGATTTCGGGTTCCGACGAATACGCCGGCGCTCTGGAAGGCCTGGCGCGCTCGGGCAAGAGCGCCCA
>CAXGRO010000142.1:0-10819 GCA_964012055.1 uncultured bacterium | reverse complement strand
TTTGTCTAAGCCGTTATTTATCAATGACTTACAAAAAGTGTCCACAGTATTGTTTTTGAAGATATCGATGAGAACAGTTCACTGCAATGGCGCTGGGTCTATTTACAATACTCGGCTTGGAAGAAAAAATATAAATAGTTATGTTTGGCATTGAGACCGCATGCAGCAATCAAACGCGCGCTTGGCCGGTCTGCCCTCTAATAAAGGACATCTAAAACTCAAAGTCCTCATGAAACTGCTCGGAATTTTCCACTCGTATTCAGACCCTTCGGCGGCGCTGGTTATCGACGGCGAGGTGATCTCATTTGTCGAAGAAGAGCGCTTGCTGCGCGTCAAACACGCCAACGGCTATTTTCCCACCCGGGCCATCAACCACGTGCTGCAGGCAGGCGGCCTGCGCATCGACGACATCGATCGCCTGGTCCAGGCCTGGGATTGCCCGGCGTACGAAGACGGGCAAATGCAGGCGATCTACGATGAGATCAACAGCCAGTACCCCACCGACGACGGCGACCGGGCGTATCAAAAACGCCATTTGGGCCAATTGTCGGCGCGCAGCCAAAAGGGCATCATCCAGCAAAATCTCAAAAAGTATTTTGGCGATTTAACCTTTCCCCCCATCGAATTCGTCAAGCACCACTTGGCCCACGCCACCATGGCTTATTGGCAATCCCCTTTTGACGACGCCCTCGTTCTAACGCTCGACGGCAGCGGCGAATGGATCACCACGGCCTGGTGGTTAGCCCGCGGGGGCGAGCTCGAACTGTTAAAAGAAGTCCACATCCCGCATTCCCTGGGGTGGTTTTATTCGGCCTTTACCGAATACCTGGGGTTTCTCACCTACGACGGCGAATACAAAGTCATGGGCCTGGCGGCATACGGGCGAGAAGACCCCGGCTTGCGCGACAAGGTCGCCAAAATCATCTGGTACGACGGCCAAGGCGGTTTTGCGTCCGACCCCATGCTCATATCGCGCGGGCAGCGCTCGCATTCGTATTACTACCCGGACCAACTGATAGAGCACATGGGACAAAGCCCCAGGGGAGAAATTGAGGAGGTGGAGGACTGGCACAAAAACCTGGCCTATGAGGTGCAGAACCACTTGCAGGAAATCGTTTTGCAAATGACGCAATACTGGGTTGAAAAAACCCAAATGCGCAATCTGGTTATGGCCGGCGGCGTCGGCTTAAACGTCAAAATGAACGGCCACCTGTACGCCAGCGGCGCGGTGGACGACATCTTTGTCCACCCCCTGTGCGCCGACGCGGGTGTGTCGATCGGCGCGGCGCTCACTTATGAAAACGCCCAACGGCCGCTCAAACAAAAGGCCTTAAAAAGTATTTCGTACGGGCCGTCTTTTACCGACGACGAAATTGAGGAGGTCTTAAAGCTGTGCCAATTGCCCTACACAAAGGAAGACCGCATTGAAGAAAAGGTGGCGCAATTGCTCGCCGCCGGAAAAGTTATCGGCTGGTTCCAGGGTGGCATGGAAGCCGGTCCCCGGGCGCTGGGCAATCGATCGATACTGGCCGACCCTCGGCACATCGAATCGCGCGACAGGGTCAATGAGGTCATTAAATACCGCGAAATGTGGCGGCCGTTTTGCCCGTCCATGACCAGAGAAGGGGCCGAGAGATACTTGGAGAAATTCACCTACGCCCCTTTTATGATCATCACGTTTGCGGCGACGCAACGGGCCAAGGAAGAAATCCCGGCCGTGGTCCACGTGGACGGAACGACCCGCCCGCAAGTGGTGGAGGAGAGCGCCAACCCGCGCTACCACAAGCTGATTAATGAATTTGAAAAAATAACCGGGGTCCCCTGCTTGCTAAATACGTCGTTTAACATCAAGGGCGAACCCATCGTCTGTACGCCGCAAGACGCCATTCGCACTTTTTCGGCAACGGGGTTAGAGGCGTTGGCCCTGGGCCCGTTCTTATTGACAAAGGCCCATTGAGGATAAGCATGAACGTACTTTTTGTGGGGGCACACCTCGACGATTTTGAACTGGCCGCCGGCGGCAGCGCCAAGCGTTGGAGCGACGAAGGCCACAATGTGTACAGCGCCATCCTGACCAACTCCCAGTGGGTCGGGGCCAACGGCGAGCACTTTCGCAACCTCGAAGAGGTGGAGAAATACTGCGGCGGCGCCAGCTGGGTTTTGGGCTACACGCCGATCAATTTAAACCTGTGCCCGGCCTTGCAACTGGCCTACAGCGACGACTACGTGGTCAAAATTTTAAACATCATTCAGCAACATAAAATTGACATGCTCTTGACCATTTGGCCCCACGACGCCCACCCCGACCACCAGACCGCAGCAAAAATTGCCCTGGCGGCCACCCGAAAAGTGCCCCGCGTGTTGACGGCAAAAATTAGTTGGAACGCCACGGCAGAAGCGTTCAACCCCAAATTTTTTGTCGACATCACCGACACGTTTGCAGCCAAACGAGAATCCGTTCAGTGCTACAAAGACGAATACGCCAGGACCGGCGAGCTTTGGGAGAGACAAATTTTGGCCCAGGCGCAATTGTACGGATTGGAGGCAAACTGCGATCTGGCCGAAGGATTTGAGCTAATCAAGTACAGATATTAAAACGCCATATGTCGAGCAAAACGGAAAACAGTTTAATCGATCAAATCATCTCAAAGTCTTCCACAGACGGCCGCTTTGACGAACGTGCTTTTATGGTCGAGCACAATACGCTGGATACCGACCAGAGAAGGGCCATTCGCTTTTCCGCCGACTTGGCTCGAATACTGTTCGGGGTGGAAGGCTTAGAGGCGATCGAGTCGGATTATTATTTTTGGGATAAAACTACGGTGTCGTTTAAGCGGCCGCTTTTGGAAACGGCTCAAAGCGAAATGAAGGTCTTGGAAATCGGTTGCGGGCCGGTGGCCGTGTTGAGCCTGTTTCTGGCTAAAACGCTGAACGGCATTTCTATAACAAGCGCCGACATCGACGCGACGCATTTGGCTACCGCCGCAAAGGCCGCTCGCATAAACGGGGTGGCCTTAAATTTGGTCGAATCCGATATGGCGCAAAATATAAACGAAAAATTCGACCTGGTATTTATGAACCCGCCCTACGTGGCGAGCCAAGACCTCAACGCCATCGGCATTGCAATCAACTCGAGCGAAGGGCGGTCGGGGCACGGCGGCGGCGACGGGAGCGGCGTGGTCAATCAATTTTTGCGCCAGGTCCCGCACATCCTCAACCAGGGGGGCAAGGCGTTACTGGGCATCAATACGTTCTTTTTGGCCAACGAAGTGGTCTGCCGGTGCGTTGAAGACAGCGCATTTCAATTAATTCAAAAGTTCTACCCCGACAACGACACCTACCCAAACGGTCCCTACAGTCAAATCTATATTTTAGAAGTTGCCTGATACGCCTTGCGCGGACGAGCTGCCGATTTCTCAAGGTCAACTCGTCCGCGGTATTCGCCCGGCAATACCCGCCTCAACCGCGCTCAAAAGTCAAAGCGAAAACCACTGGCCAGGGCCGCCTCGTCGCCCGCCTGGGCCACATCGGTCGACTTACTAAAAAATTCGACAAAGGCGAGAAAGTGCTCGTTAAATCTATGCTCGCCGCCCAATAGAATGTGGACCTGATCCAGGTCGGCGCTGGCGCCGTCTTGCTTGGTGGTAACGGCCAGCCACACCCTGTTGAGCTGCGTCAGGTCGGCGTCGACGGCAAAATTGATGAGGGTGTCGTCCACTCCTTTAGCCTGTTCGATGTTCTGATAGACGCCGACAAAATTAAATTTGCTATAGCGGTAACTGGCGGCCAGGCCCAGCAATCCTTCGTGCGCGGGCGAGTTCACATAACCGGCGTGTACCGACAAGCTGTTAAAGGCGTAGGTGCCGGCAAGTTCTATTCGCTCGTCGATGGA
Organism: uncultured bacterium; assembly: GCA_964012055.1. Taxonomy (GTDB): domain Bacteria; phylum Latescibacterota; class UBA2968; order UBA8231; family UBA8231; genus CAXGRO01. The sequence continues at coordinate 6,927 of CAXGRO010000142.1, read as the reverse complement.
ATTGCCCTGCGCGTCGGCGTCGTTTAATTCCACCAGCACGCCAAAATTGGCCTTGCCCCACTGCGGCGAGCGGTAGACTAGGGCTTGGACACAAACAAGTCGCCAAAGACAATGGAGTCGCTGTAGTGGCTGCAGTGGCGGTCCAACTCGTCGTCGATGTAGTCGTAGTACAGGCCGTAGTGGCGGCCGATGGACAGGGCGCCAAAGTTGCCGCTGATGCCGGCGTACACCTGGCGCAATTCGTTGTGGTCTTGCCGCACCGCGCCGTCGTCCTCGCCGTCGTTGGCCGATACGCGGCGCTCGTATTTGTAAAATCCCGCCAGCGTTTCGGAGAGCTCGGTACTGCCCTTCACGCCAACGCGCGAATAGCCGTCGTCCATGCGCCGCACATTGTCCCCGGCTTCGGGAAAGCGCGCGATCACCTCCGGCCGCAAACTGCCGTAGAGGTCTATGAGGCCGTTTATCGTCTCTGCGGATAAAAGAGAAGGGCAGAAGGAGACTTAAAAAGCTAAAGTTGAATAGAGATTTCATTGGCGCTCCTCAGTGCATAAATCTTGAAGATACAACTGCTCTGTCTGCACTGCACTCACTCTAATCTTCCGCCTCCCCAACTTCGCATAAGCGGCGTTCTAAAACGGCCCCGCATACGACGGCTCGTTGACGTAGCGCTGGGTGCTCAAGTCCAGCTCAATCTCCATCGCCGGCGGCAGGGTCACCGCAAAGCGCTTGTCGTTTATGTCGACGCGCCGCGTCTCTGCCGTCAGCGGCGGCGGCGCGTAACTGCCGGCGTAGCCGCCCAGCACGCCGGGCCACTCGCTGGTGCGGGCGTTGTGCTCCACCGTGCCAAAACGGTGTTCCCCAAAGGCGCCCGCCTGCACAATCAGCTCGCGGCTCTCGATGGGGTTGAGGTTGACCAGCCGAATCACCGTACGGTCGGCCTCCAGCTTTTCGACCAGGGCGCCCACATCCTCGGGCAGCCCGGGCTTTTTGCGCTGTGCGTCAAAGTAGCGCACCCGCGCGTGCAAGAGCCCGCCGTTGTAAATGGGCTGCGGCCCACCCAACGTCAGCTGAATGAGCGCCTCCGAAGAAACCGGGTTGCCCCACTGCCACTGGTGGATGTGGTGGCGCGTGCCCACGTCCTGGTCTTCGCGCAGCAGGGCCAGGCGGCGCGCCACAATCTGGTGGGTGGCTTCCAGCATGCGCTCGGGATAAGTGGGGTTGTCGCCCACCAGATAGCGCAGCCACGGCTGCTCGTGGGCCGAGTCTTCCTTATTGTGGAAGGCGTAGACATCGCTCCAGTCGTGCACGTCGCCCTGGCGCACCCGCTCGACGCTCTGCCAGTCTTCGTCGGCCATGGAGTAATACCACAGCGTCGACGGGTAAACTGACGACATCGGCTGCCAGTCGAACCAGCCGGCGTCGCCGTAGCGGTAGGGGAAGAGCAACGTCTTTTCGCCCGGGGCCAGGGCGGCAAACTGCGCGTCCCAGCGCTCCGACACGCTCATGTACTGCTGGGCGGGGTCGCGCATCTCGCCCAATTCCATAATGCGCTCCTGCTGGCGCCGCGGCAAATTGAGGTAGTCGGCGTCGCGCGTCAGCAAATAGGCGTTGATGCCGGCGTCCAAGGTGGCAAACTGCAAGGTCAAAAAGCCGTGCGGGAAGGTCCAGCCGAAGTGACCGCCGTACCACTTGCCGTCGACGTACTCGCCCACCTTACCCGAAAGACCAACCTGGTCGGGCAAGAGGCCGCCGTTGTCGCGCGCCCGCTGCATCCACCCATCGGTGTAATCGACCACCCAATTGCGGTATTTTTCCTCCCCGGTCAGCAAAAAGGCGTTGGTCAACAGCGAGGTGATCGACAAATTGGCGGGCGTGTCGCCGCGGTGCCAGCGGTCGAATAACACCTGGCCCATGCGCCGGGCGTTTTGCGGATCGGCCAAATCCTCCACTTTCTCTATGCCGGGCAAATCAAAAAACGGCAGGTTGTACACTTCCATGCTGCCGCCCAGCGGGTTATAGCTGGCGTTTTCCCTAGCCTCCGGTGCCGGGTAGGCGGCGCCCGTGCTGCCGTTGCAGGCCCCCAGCACAATTTTGAGCTGGGGATCGTAGTTGATGGCTTCGGGGTCTTCGTTTAAATAAAATCCGGCAAAGCGCCGGGCGCGGTCGATCAATTTGGGGTTTTGCGGATCGGCCAAACAAAGATTGTAAAAACAGACGTCCTGCTCCGACTGGTGCATATTGTCCGAGTCGATGCCGTACTCCTTGTGAATGGTGCCCATGCGCGTAAGCTGCTTGGTCACCGCGTCCCACTGGCGGTCGGCCAACTTCACCAGGTGCTCGCCGCCGCCCATGGCGTACACCGTTGGCCAGTTGAAGAACGGCTCGTAGTAGTCGTCCGGACTGCCACCGCCCCACTCGTCTTTCCAGATGAACTCGCCGTCTTCGCGGGTGAAGTGCTCCAGGTAGGGGTACACCGATTCGTTCATCGATTTAAACAACTGCCGCTGCCAAACCGCCCAGGAAGGCAGGCGGGTACTCGGTACGTTGGCGACTATGTGTTGCATAGAATTGAATCTCCTCTATAGCTATAAGTTCTCGAACTTCAGGTCTATCCCGACCGCGATCGAGCTCTATGGGGTTCAGGAGTATTTGTCAATGGCTTCTGTCAATGCGGCCATCAAACTTTCAATATGGACCGGCTTGGACACATAGCCGTCCATGCCCGCCGAGAGGAAGCGCTCCCGGTCCCCTTCCATGGCATGGGCCGTCAGGCCTACTATCGGTATATGGCCCCCGTTTTGCCGCTCTTTGTTGCGGATCTCCGCCGTCGCCTGCAGGCCGTCGAGGTTGGGCATTTGGATATCCATGAGCACGGCATCAAAAGTGCCGCGGGCGAGTTTGTCCAGGGCCTCTTGCCCGTCCTGGGCGACTTCCACGCTGTGGCCGCGCTTCTTTAACAGACCGGTAGCCACCACCTGATTAAAGCGATTGTCCTCCGCCAGCAGTATGTGCCAGGTGGATTTTGCCCCCTCCTCGGTAGAGGAAGCGGTGGGAGGATCGGTTTGCTGCTCGTGCACAGTTTGGTCAGTGGTTTCCAAGAGCTCAGACGTATCTGTCGCCGCGATTTCCTGCAAACCCATGCGGGCGGTAAAGTGAAAGGTGCTGCCCTTTCCTTCTTGGCTCTCGAGCCAGATTTTGCCGTCCATGAGGTCGGTTAGAAGTTTGGAGATGCTCAACCCCAGGCCGGTGCCGCCAAAGCGTCGGGTGGTGGAGCCATCGGCTTGAGAGAAGGCTTCAAAGATGAGCTCTTGCTTCTCCGCGGGGATGCCGATGCCGGTGTCGCGCACCGCTACCTGCAGCTCGATTTCCTTTTCGCCCCTGGATTGGTGCGCTACGCTGAAACGCACCTCGCCGCGCTCGGTAAACTTGATCGCGTTGCCGAGGAGGTTGATCAGCACCTGTCGCAGGCGCCCCGGATCGCCGACGAGGCGGTCCGGGACAGCGCTGTCGATCTCGCAAACCAACTCGATGCCCTTATCCTCGGCGCGGAGGGCAAAAATCTTAGCGATGTTGTCGAGCCGGTCGCGCAAACTGAAACTGATGGCTTCCAGTTCCATCTTCCCGGCTTCAATTTTTGAAAGGTCGAGAAGGTCGTTGAGGATGTCGAGGAGCGCCGTACCCGATGTTTTCACCGCCGCGACATATTCCTGCTGGTTGGGGTTGAGGTCGGTGTCCAAAAGCAGTTCGGTCATGCCGAGGATGGCGTTCATCGGGGTGCGCAGTTCGTGGCTCATATTGGCGAGGAACTCGCTCTTGGCCTGGGTGGCTTCTTCGGCGTCGGTTTTGGCTTGCTTTAACAGGACTTCGGTCTGTTGGTGGCGGGATATTTCGTTTTCGAGGGCGCTGTTGGTATTGAGGATTTCCCGGTTGAGTGCCGCCGTCCTGTTGCGCTCAGCGATGATGTGCTCAAAAAAACGTTGGGCAATGGTTCTGGATATGAGGATGGTGATCCCCGTAATCACCACAAAGACGAGGACGATATTGGTTATGAAGGAATGTTGCTCGGCGAGGATTGGACCGCGGTCCAGGTAAAACCGGAGATCGACCCCGGTGGTGCCCAGCGGATAGACGACCCCCTCCTCGGCCATCGCACCTTCGAGCGCCGACTTATTGCCGAACGAAGTAATGACGCTGTCGCCAATTGCAAACTCGATATATTGCTGCTCCAGGTTGTCGAGTCCCGCCTCGAGGTGCAAGAGGGAGGTGAAAGGAGCTTCGGCGATCAGGGCCCCCTCGGGAAAGCCGCGCACCAAAACGGGTACGGCCAATGTCCAATAGTACTCGCCGTGCTGTTTGCCGATGGTGATCGAATGGTCGATCTCACCGGCCAGGACAGACTGGATTGCCTTGTGGTCGGTGTAGTCGAAAAGCGGTTCCGCTTTGGTGCGGTGCAGCGTTTGTCCAACGAAGTCGACCAGGGACAACTGGAAGCTGCGCCCCAGCACCATGGAATTTTCCAGAAAGTCGGCCGCGTCGAGCAGGTTGGTTTCGGGTTGCATGGCCGCCTGAACGAGCACGGGGAACTGGGCGATGTCGCGCAACACCAGCAGGTGGTTTGCGGTAGTTATGTCGATTGAGGTGGACAACCTCACTTGCTGTTGTTCGGCCTGGTACAGCAGCACCTGTTCCAGTTTCTCGCCCACATTGCGCGACAGCCACAAGCTCAGGACCAGGCCCGAGACCAGCAAGGTGGCGACCAGCGGGACGACTAACTTTGACGATTTGAGATCCTGAGACTCGCCCGCGCTGGGTGCGGGGTGTTCGGGGTACTCATCCACGGCCGGGTTCACCTTTTTGTCGCGATGGTCGTCAACAGGATAATCTCGTCGTTGTCGCCGTAGCGGGCCATGACCAGATCGTCGATAGACAGGGCTTCGTGGGCGTCGGGGTTGTCCTTACTAAAAACTCCAAAAGGTTTCTCATAGGTTTTTATCAGGCCCTGTACCGGTGTTTGCAGGTTTTCGAGGGCGGAGCGCACCTTGCCCCGGTCGACGGCCATATCGCCGCTCAGGCCCACTTGGTCCACGGCCGCGATCAGGATCTTGGCCAGGTCGTAGGCGTGGATGAAACCCGTGGGTGCTTTGATATCTAAAGGGCTCTGGATTTGATCGGGGAATAGCATCTGCGCTCGTTGCAAGACGGCCTGGCCAAAGGGGTCGTCGGCGTGGTTTATAAAAGAGAAGCGCGTTTGTATAAAGGACAGTTGGATCCGCTTTCTGACCGAGGCGTCAATCGAAGCGGTAAAGTCGCCGCCGGTGATGCCCCAGTGGCTGTATATGGGTACGACCATGTCAAGGCCGATCATTTCCTTGATCAGCGTTTCGGCCTCGGCGGCGTTGGCCACCAGAAAAATCACGTCTGCCGCTGCTTCTTCTATAGAGCGCAGCAAGGCCCGAGCCCGCAGCTTGCTCATATCCCATTTGAACCAAGCGGTACCCGCCGGGACAATATTCAACTCCTTGAGGGCGGCGCCCATGGTGCGTTCGTTGGATTTGCCCCAGCCCGTATCCTCCAAGAACAGATAAGGCCGCTTGAAATGCTGGACCTCTACCGCGTGGCTGACGATGACATATCCCGCTTTGGTGTCGTCGACTGAGAGGCGGAAAATCCAGTTCTGCGGCGACGGGAACCGCGTTATGGGACCGGCCGCCGCCCAGGGGTCCAATACCAGGATGCCCTGCTCGTTGATAAACTGGCGATGGGCCAGTAGGGGGGGCGAATGGAGGCCAGAAAATACAGCGAGGGCCTGGTCGTCTTGCAGGTATTGGTCCAGGTGCCGTTTGCTGCGGGGCGAGGAACCGCGGTGATCCTTCAACACGATTTCGATAGCGCGGCCCCCCAGTCGATTGTCGACTTCGCTGAATGCCGTGCGCATACCTCGTTCAATCGACAGGGCCGAGGAGCGGGCCACCGAACGGTCGGCATCGAGATAAATCCGCACCGGCGGTTCTTGTGCCACTGCCGCTAAAGGCAGTAAAACCTGCAGTGCGGCCGAGCACACCAATAAAAGTAACGTGGAAAATGCGCGCATGGTCATAGAGTTATATCTCGTCATCAGGGGCGTATGGCCAGGCCGATGGCCAGGCCAAAACCGTCCAATGTGGGATTGGCATCCTCAAAGCCATTGTAGCGGGCCTCGATTACCCCGCTAAATGTCGGATTGAGTTCATAGTTTAATTGGGATTCCGTCACCCAGCGGTTGGGGCCCGTCTTGTTGAGGTGGAAGTCGGTGAAGCCAGCCAGCGATACGCGTTGTGCTATGACTATACTGTGGATTAAGCTAAGTTGCTGACCCGACTCGTCGGTTTCGTAGGGCAACAGGCGCCATTGTAGCCAACCCTTGCCGCCTGGGAGGCCGTGTTTGTAGGTCAGGCCTAGCCGCAATAAATTGTTGTTCTGGCCACTGGCATCGTTGTATTCGATTTCAACGCCTAGGTTTCGCAGTCCTCCAATCCTTTGGTGGGGTAGCGTTTTTCTGAGTCGGTACTCGATGAAATACCGACTTAGATCGAAGCGACGATCGGCATTGTTGTGGTTGCTGTGGAAATCGGTAAAACCCCAGATGTTGAATCCGCCTGGGAGGTTTTTTCTACTGGTCAGTATATTGATAGTGTTAAAATCGCGCTGGTCGAAGTAATAGGTGGCAATCGCCATGCTGGACGGCTTTTGTTGTGCTACGGTATTGCCGAGCGTTAGGGCGATAACGCCAATAAGCACACTGAAGAAACTAATTGATCTGTGGGAAAGCATGGATAAATTCCATCACTGATGAAGTAAAGCAATATGTTTCAGTTATTGAAAAATATAGAAATAACGTGATGTGTGACTTTTAAAATTCGACCAGTCCGTCAAAGTCCAGGGGTTTTC
>CAXGRO010000141.1:0-10827 GCA_964012055.1 uncultured bacterium | reverse complement strand
GGCATCCGAAGGAGACATATTGGTAAATAGGTCGACTGAGGATAACGCCGGCTATCGGGTTTGCAGCCGCGCGACGCCAGGAAGGACTTATGAAAATGACTTCAAGTAAAAACGGGGCCGCTATGCCGCCCCGCTTTCCATCTAATGAACTTTAAGATATATCCTGTTAAAATACTGGCAAGAGGTCAAAAATAAGTGGCCGCACTAAATAGCAACGCCGCGCCTTTAACCTCGGGATTATCGAATGAATCTATCTCGGCACTGCGCTGATAGTCGAGCTTAAAAACCGTATCCTCTTCGGGGCGAAAATTGAGTCCAAATGTAATCCGCTTAATGCTATCCCCATCTGTATCTGTATCATAATCCACCAGATCGTAGCGCACAACCCCAGTAAAAACCGAATTGGGCAAAGCACTCAACCAATTTTGACCAAAATGGGCATTTATTTGACCATAAATCCCACTCTGACTGTCTTGAAATATGCCGCTTTCACTTGGCACATCGAGTGAGACTGAAGCGTATTCGCCAATGAACTCAAAGCGGCGCCAGCGCGAGTCCCAATCCAGCGCCCAAATGGTCAAATTGCGTTTCTCATCTACAGACACCCCTTCTAATTCCCATATATTGTAAGGCCCTGTGTGCAGAGAGACCCCCACATCGTATGCAGGTTGTGGACTTAAACCGATGCGGCCCACCCAGGACGGCCGATTATTATTGTCTTCAAAATTGCCCTTGCCGGCCTCCATCCGAGTACCGGCTTCATCCGCCAATATAATCCCGTCATCAAAACCGTTCACTCCGTATATCTCATAGGTTATGCGAGATTGGGCATTCGGATAAAACGCCCCGTAGAATCCCATACCGCCTTCTGAAAGTGCAGTGGGAATAAGTTGAGTACTGACCAACGGACGATCTGTTAAGTCATTTGACGGGCTGTCGTGAGCTAAATTAAATCGACCCAGCGGGGAGAGGATTATGCCCGCTCTAAAAGTTAAAGCGGTATGTACTTCAAAATCGATCACGGCGATCTCTATTTTTATCTCCTCCCCCCCTTCTTCAAATTCCAGTTCAGAAGAGACCCTAACGCGCTCAGAAACTGGCGTATAGGTAAACAGATTAAAACGCTTGGGTTCAAATGTAATTTCTTCTGTAAAACCCTCGGCTCGCTCATAGCGAAAATGCGCTTCTGCGTATCCTCCAATGCTGGTATTGCTGCCAGTGCGCACAATAAAGGGCTTATCGCCAATACCTCCCTTTACAAGTGGCCGTTCCCGATCTTGGGCTCCTGCAATGGCAGTAGAGCCAAATACAGTCAGCAGAATAACCCCAATTTTCCAGAATGACATAATGGATTCCTTTCTAACTACTTGTATGGTCGAGTATTATTTCAACTTGATTGTCCCCCACCTCAACATGGTAGGCAGTCAAAGACTTCTGGGCAGGTCCGCGCACAACTTTTCCCTGCAAATCAAAGGTCGATTGATGACATGGGCAGGTGAGAAATCTGCCTCCTGGGCGAACTTCGCATCCCAAGTGAGTACAGCGCGCGTCCAATGCCGAGTAGATATCAGTCCCATGGCGCAACAGGACAATCGCATCCGCAAGCCCATTTACGCGCACTATAACCGCATTTCTCTCACCCATCTTCACATCTAATTGGCTGCGATTCAAAAGGATACGACCATCACTTAGATTGGCAGAATAAGTTGCCACAGCCGCACAACCTACCCCCCCAGATGTTGCCAGTGCCCCCGCTCCAGCCGCCAAGCGTACGATAAATTGACGCCTTGAGCAGGAACCTTTGCCAGTTTTCATGATTAAAGCGATTTGAGAAAGGCAATGAGATCTTGCCGCTCGTTTTCACTCAATGCTTCGTACGCATTTTTTGCCGCTTCAGCTTCACCGCCGTGCCAGCGAATAGCTCCATCCAGTGTAGTTGCCCGGCCGTCGTGCAGGTAATATTCCTCGCCGCCCAGAAAATCTGGCACAATACGCGTTCCCCAAAGCGGGGCTGTGCGCCACTCGCCTCCACTCGCATCGCGGTCCGAACGATTGTCAGCCAGGCCCTCTCCCATATCGTGTAAAAGCAAGTCAGAGTAAAGATTAACATCTACTTCGTTCAGCTGAGGTACAATATTAGGCCCCGTCTTCATTGTTGGGATATGACAGGAGGCACACCCTATATTGTTAAAATGTATTTCACCCGACTGCACTGCCGCCGTAATTTCACCTCGGGCTGGCGGAGCTAAAAGGCGCACGTACATAAGGGTTTCTAATACGATAGAGGCAGGAATTTCGGGATCTGGTACTCGATCTCCAAGCGCAACACCACCAGCCTGCGGATGGGCATTCTCTTCGGGAATAAAGTCGTTAGTAATGCCTATATCTTGCTGGTAAGCTTCGGCAACTTGCTGCAGCAACGAAGACACTTGTGCTTTGCGCGAAAATCGCCCCAACTGGGGTCCCGCCCCTCCACCGACATGCGCCTCAGAAACATAGGGAGGTGCCATCACCCAATGGGCTCGGCCCGATATACCGTCGCCGTCGCCGTCTTCTGGATCTTCATTAGCTACAATGGTCTCCACAGGTATAGCACCAATTAATCCCACGCCAAAAACAGGCAGCGGCAGACGGAATGAGCGATCGACTCCGTTGGGCACCTCTTCCAAAGGTATGCCCGGGATCGATTTATCTTGGTGCTGGGCTCCCCCTTCGCCCAAAACTAGATCGTCCCCCCGACTAAAACGGAAAAAGCCCAGTTCTGGGGTCCCTCTGCCATCGCCAGGATGACATCCACCACAACTTATATTGTTGAAGATGGGCCCCAACCCCTCTTCGACGGTAAATCCTTTTTCAAAATTCTCGTCGCCGGCAGCAAAAACGGCATTCAGATCATTGGACAAACCATCAAGGGGAGACTCAAAATCATCTCCTACAGGCGGCTGATCTGTCATAATGGTATCACATCCTATTCCTAGGACCGACAATATGCTAAAGCAGACGGATAAACATAATTTTCTCATCCCTCATCTCCTACTTAATCTAATAGCTTGAACAAAAATTAAAATTCCATTTGACTTCAGACAAATTTAGCCAAAGCTAAATTTAATGCAAACACTTTTTCACCTAATATAGTTTTAAATTTTATAAATGATTGAATTTTACAAGTTTAAAACGAAAAACACACAGGGTATTCCACCCCCGCTTGCCATGCACTAGTGCCGTATTGAGGATTATATTAGAGATACTATTAAAATGAAGTAGAGTTTCTGCGGCTGAGAAGATAGAGAAAAAAAGGACAGCCGAGCACCGAAGTAATAATGCCAATAGGAATTTCCGTGGGTGCAATCAGTGTGCGGGCCAATACATCTGCCCCTACCAGGAGAATGGCCCCTCCTAGCAGTGATGTAGGAAATAGCTTGCGGTGATCTGGCCCAACTATCAGTCGCATAACGTGCGGCACGACTAATCCCACAAAACCAATAATGCCGCTTACTGCAACGGCAGCAGCGGCCAGTAAGGCGGCCAGCACCAACAGTATGCGTTTTACATTTTCTACATCTACTCCAAGATATTGGGCGTTTTCTTCGCCCTGGAGGATTAGATTCAAATCGCGGGCAAAAAATTGCAATACAATGAGACCAATAGCCGCATATGGAAGGATAGTTTGCACGTGGTCCCAGCGTCGCGAAGCCAAACTGCCCATTAACCAATATAGTATGCGCTGCAAATCGCGCTCGCTGGTAATGAGCATAAACGATGTAAGTGCAGCCGCCAGAGCTCCTATGGCGATGCCGGTCAACAATACCATTGTTATGGGCAAATTGCCGCCGCGCATAGAAATAGTATAGACCAAAAATGTCACCAGCAACGCTCCAATAAAGGCAAATATTGATACGGCGCTAATTCCCCAGACCCAAAATTCTATCCCCGAATACATTGCAACTGTGGCTCCCAACGCCGCACCAGAAGAGACGCCAATGATATATGGATCGGCCATTGGATTTTGAAAAAAACCCTGCATCACCGTTCCGCTTAAGGCCAGCGATGCGCCGACCAAAACAGCCAAAAGGACTCTGGGTAAGCGCAAATCCCATACTATAACATAGTGGTTATTCAGCGGCATTTCCCCCAACCCCAGGCCGGCATTAAATATAGCTAACACCTTACCCGGTGGGATGGGAACAGGGCCCGCCCCCAAAGCCAGTATCATTGCCAATAGCAATCCCCCTCCCATCAACGGCAGAGTATATTTTAGCTCTGCTAGGCGTCTCATTCGCTGCTAAAAACTCCCGGATGCAGCAAACGCGCAATGCCTTCTAGGGCATTGACCAAACGCGGTCCCGGGCGCAGCAACCAGTCGCCCTCAAAAAAATAAATGCGCTCTTGTTGCACTGCCGGCAATGCCCTCCAGCCGTCCGTGTCCTTGAGTCGCTCGACCTCAATGGCAATTATCTCCTCGGGCGTTTGTCCTTTTGCATCTGGCAAATAGGTAGTGATTATTACCTGGGGCCCCCATGCCACAATCGTCTCCAGTCCAACTTGCGGCCAGGCACCAACAGCGCCTCGACCTACATTCGTCCCTCCCGCCAGCCTAAATACGTCGTCAATCATAGTACCTTTGCCGGCGGTGTACACGGTTTCACTCCACCCGCCCCACATGATTTTGGGTCGCTCTGCCAATGGCATAACGCGCCTTCTTACTTCGTTGATTCTTCCTTGCAGCTCACTCCTCAACGCTTCTGCAACCTGCTCGGTTCCCGTCAAAGTACCCAAGCGCAAAATAGCCAAAAGCATTTGTTCAACTGTTTGAATATCAAGTGAAAAAACTTTAATACCCAATTGCTCCAGCCCCTTAATGCCCTCCAGATCGTTACCTCGAATTGCTACCACTAAATCTGGCGTTGCAGCCACTATCTTTTCAAGGTTTAGGGTGCTATAACCTGCGACAACCTCTATATCTTTAACTTGTGGAGAAAAATTGCAGGCGTCGGTAACTCCTACCACTCTCTCCCCCAGCCCCAGAGCAAAAAGCAATTCTGTATTGCTAGGCGCCAATGACACCAGCCGCTGGGGAGGACGCTCAAATTCCAATACATTTCCCAGGTCATCCGTCGCCCGCACCCCTCCTGCCGCCGCCGCCCCTTGGACCCATAACCAGATGAGGTTCCCAATAAGCCATACACAGCTGGTAAATATCCTCATGTTGCAATCTCCTTTAGCATAGTCCCCGCCTTTTGAATCCGAGAAACGGGAATCACTCTGAGGCTGTTGCCGCCTTGCCCCCGCTCTATGCTCACCTCGACGCCGTAAATGCGACCGATAAGTTCACTGGTCAAGACCTCGGCCGGCGAACCACTGGCAACCACTTTTCCTCCGTCCATAAGAGCTAATTGAGCACAGTATTCCCCGGCAAAATTGAGATCGTGGGTCACGCAGAGAATAGTCACCCCCTGTTCCTGATTCAATTGGTGCAGCAGGTCAAAAACTTCCACCTGATGATTGATATCCAAGTGATTGGTGGGTTCATCTAGTAACAGTAGATCCGGGTCTTGCGCCAGTGCCCGAGCTATGATCACTCGCTGTCGTTCACCACCCGATAGTTCTTGCATATTGCGGCCCGCCAAAACCTCAATATTGGTCCAACCCATAGCGCGGTCTACCATGGCCTCGTCCTCTCTGCCAAAACTGCGCAGGCGGCCAATATAGGGATGGCGTCCCATTTCAACGATTTCACGCACGGTAAAAGCGAACTCCCGCGATGCTTCTTGTGGCACCACTGCCATGTGACAAGCCAGAGTTCGGCGCGGCAGTTTACGTATATCTCTTCCATCGAACAATACGACGCCGGCACGCAGTGCCAAAACCCCGGTGATCGTGCGAATTAATGTACTTTTGCCACACCCATTGGGACCTATCAGGCCTAGGAAATCACCGCGGGTCAACTCTAGATCAACGCCGTTTAATACGGTTTGCCTGCGGCGGTAACCGGCGTGAACATGTGTTAATTCTAACAAAGTCATAAAAAAAACCGATCTCTTGCGAGATCGGCGCATGGTAAAATACCACAGGTTTTGGCCCCTTTCCCTCGCAGGTGCAAACCGCTATAGTCCGGGCAGGTCTCCTGACTTCCAGCGCCTATTATCCGCCCCTTCCCAATCTCGCCAAAGATCAGTGGGTGCTGCGCGGACAAATTGGCCAATACAGTAAAAAATTGTAATGGCCGGCTGGTCACAGTGGCGGGGCCGTGGCGGAATTCCACCGCCTTCCCTATTCTCCAGAATAAAGCGGCACCCGGACATTTATATCTTGGCCCAATATAAAAGGCTTTGTGAACTTCGTCAAATAGATTAGGCGGTAAACCTTTTGTAAGCCCAGTAGAGAAAAAGGACCACGGCCAGTGCCAAAATGGCGATCTTAGTCCCTTTGGGCTCCCAATCTTCCCTACTCTCGATACCTCTAATCTTACTCTCTATGGCTTCATATCGCTCGCTATGGGCATAGGTTTTGGCGGTTTTAAGCACTTCCTTAGCTTCTTCAATGCGATTCTGAATCACCATCAAATTTATCAGGTTAAAGTGCGACTTGAACTGAGAAGGGGCTAATTTAATGGCAAGGCGAAATTGATTTTCGGCCTCTTTCAAATTCTCTGTCATCTGCAGACAACTGCCCAGCATATTGCGCGCCTTTGCCCCCACTTCGGGCTGTTTTGTCCCCGCCCACTTGGCTATCTTGTTGTATTGGTGACCAGCGAGTTTATATTTGCCCTGGCCATAATAAATAAGGGCGGCATTAAAGCGCGCATCAATTTGATTTTCGTTGAGCTTTAAGGCTTCCTTATAGTGTTTAAGTGCGAGTTCTTCATTGCGCTCTACCCCTTCGCCGATCTGAAATTTATAACCCTCATCAACCAGCTTTTGCGCTTGAGTCAATTGCGCATCGGCAATTCCAATAGCGAACAATGCCGCATTAAACACAGCCCATATCAAGGACCTGTACAACCCCATTTTAGTCCTGCTTGTTCCTATCTTCTACCTGCGTTTGATCCCCCTTATCCCCCTGTCCCGTAATCAGTTTCCACGGATGTTCACTCAATTCTCGCACCGCCGCAGATGCGGCGTGTAAGTTACTCAAAGTTTCATCTATTTCGTTCTCTTTGCGCTGCGCCAGCGCGTCGACGCGCTGCAACACCAAATCAAGTCTCTCTGCCACTAATCTGAGGGCGCGCACCGAACTTTGGATATCTTCACTGGTGGCCACTACCAGTGTATCGGTGCGCTGTAAAGTTTGGGTCAGCTGATCTAGACTTTGATCGACCCCGGCGCTAACTTGCTGCATTTGGGGTTCGAGCCCCTCCACTACTCGCCGCGTAGAGACGAGTAGGCTATCGGTTTGTCCCGCTACCTGCTGTAAATCTGCGGCAATGCGTTGGACGTTGTCGCCAATGCGTCCCAGTTTGTAGCCCAGGTCTGCTCGGCGCAAATTTTCCCCCGCCCCGCCGAGTTTATGGGCCATTTCAGTAATACTCGAAATTAGCTGTTTCATACCTGGAGCATCCCGCCCCGCAATGCGGCTGCCCGGTGCCAATTCGCCTTCTTCGGCCTGGCTTACATCCAAATTAACAAACGCTTCGCCAACCAGTCCACTACCGCGAATTTCTGCTACTGCACCTCGTTCGATGACGTATTCACTTTCAATGCCCAAGACGACCAGAAAATACGCTTCACCCGGCGGCGGCTGAGGCCTAAAATCAATTCGATCAACTTGACCCACTGTAAAACCGCGCAACTTTACCATAGCAGCTTCGTTGAGATTTTCTATGGTATTAAACTCCGCAACAATCTCATAGCGCTCTATATCGTGGTGTTGCAAGACCAACAACCACGAAAAAACAAATATTGAGACCAGCACGAAAGCGCCAACCAAAATATAGGCCGAGTTTCTCTCATGTCTGAGTTTTTTTTGTTGCATACGCTTACTCCCTAATCGCTACCGGAGGCCAAAAGGTTTTTTACCTTTGCTTAACTAGTGAGTTCCTCCGCGCTTTGCGCCACCGCTTGCCCGTCGCCCAATATATGGATACCGTTGTCATCTAATAAGGCAAAACGGTCACCACAATCGAGATAGGTGTCTATGTTATGCGTAGTAATTAGCCGCGTTTTACCCCCTTTTCCCTGACCGAGATCAAAACCGTCGGCAAATTGCGGTTCATAAAATAGAAATTCTTTTATTTTGGCCGTGGGCGCAGCTCCCAAACCTGCTGCCGGATCGTCGAGCAGCAATAAGTCGGGCTGATTTATCAGGGCGCGGGCCAACCCAACGTACATGCGCTCTTCACAATTGAGCGCAACTGGCCGCCGTCCTGGCACCCCGAGATGGTTCAGGTCCATATCCGCCAGCAAGGTTGCACAACGGGCTTCGATATCTTCGGCGGCCAGTTGATATTGAAAGTGATAATAGAGAGGAAAAGTGATATTGCGACGAACATCCATATTGTCAATTAAACCGCCGCCGCGCAATACGCTGCCTGTGCACATGCGCGCCTGTTGCAATGCGGTGCCTTGCAATTGTATCACATCCAACCCCCGCAAGTATATTTCACCTTCCACCTCGACCTCTCCCCCCCCTCCCATCCCGGGAAATCCCAAGGCCGCGCGCAAGATTAGCGATTTACCGCACCCTGGATGACCGGCTACCACGAGCGTCTCCCCTTCTTCTAACACCAGATCGACATTGCGCAAATACACATTGCCGTCAATGGCAAGCGTGACATTTTTAAAAACCAGCACTTCCATATTAAATCCAGTAGAACAGCGCCGAAATTGCGGCGCTGGAAACAAAAACAAAAAACATCGATTGCACTACCCCCGAACGCGCTACCATAGGTACTTCATACGAGGCCCGCTGCGCCCGCAACCCGTGGTAGCATGAGAAAATGGAGATAACCATGCCAAACAATACGCTTTTACAAAGACTTATATAAAGATCTAACGGAGCCAGCGACGCAAAGATGTACTGCAAGTACACCTCAAATGGCAACGTGAGTCGTGCACTGGCAACCAGAAAACCGCCAAAAAGGGAAATGGCGTCAAAGTAGAGAATCATACAAAATAGCGAAACTATACAACCCAAAACCCGCGGCACAATGAGGTAGTGATGGATATCAACGCCCAGGGCTTCCAGCGCTTCAATTTCCCCCGTCACCCTACTGGTCGCCATTTGTGCCGCCATTGCCGTTCCTGAGCGCGTAATAACCACCATTGCGGCAATCAAAGGCCCCAATTCGCGCACTATACTGATCACCAAAATTTTGCCGATTAAGGTGTGGGCCCCAACCCCTTGCAATTGAGGCAGAGATTGCATGATAACCGTAGACCCCAATAACAAAGCGAGCAGTCCCAAAAACGGCAGGGCTTCGAGACCGGTGAAGTATACTTGTTGCAAAGTAACCCGGAACACGGCGCGAAAACCGTGCCGGCCAAAGAAACGAAAAAATGCGATGCAAGTATCAACGGAAAAATCCACTACGCGCCAGGCATTGGCCAAAGAATTAACCGTCCGCTCTCCCAGAGCCTGTAGCATGCCAACTAAAAAAATCATGTGCTACATCCCATTATATACAGAATATATCAGGAGCCCGTAAAATCGCCAAATAAACGGCGTACACTCCCTAATTCTTCTAGCGCAATCTGACTTTCTGGGCCCAAGTTGGCCTGCAGGAATACGCGCCTGGCTTCTTCCAAACAACGAACTGCTTGTTGCACGTCTTCCTCTTCACTGCAGACTCCCGCGCGCAAGTATATGCGCGCCAGTGCCTGCAAGGCAGCGCCTTGTTGAGCATAACGCCGTTCCTTTTGAAACGTATTAAGTGCCCTTAAATACAATTTCACAGCCACGGCGAGTCGCTCCTCCTCGTCACCATCGTCCAAAGCTATATTTAATCGCGCTAACTCCATGCGGATGTCGGCAGCCACACCTTCTTTTCCCACCCCCTCGTACAGTGTCAAAGATCTTTGGTAGGCCCGCATCCCCTTGCGCACGTGTTCACTTTCCATATTTGATAAGGCGATATAGGTCTCTGCCAGCCGTTTTTGGTAAAAAGCACACTTCTCCGGCAGTTCCTGTTCAATGTAGACACTGAGAGCATTGCGATAGTGTTGAACGGCCATTTCTAGGGCACGCTCTCCCTGAAAAGCGCCCAGAGCAACCTGCACATCCCCTAAAAAGCCTTGTGAAGCAGCCAGACCGTCGCTGTCTCCCTGCCGTTCGTATAACGCCCAGGCGCGTTCGTAATAATCGCGCGCCAGTTCAAGGTGATCTGGGCCCGGTTCCTCCAGTTCCAGATAACACTCGCCCAATGTCATACAAATTGAAGCGCGAAAAGAAACGGCAGAATTTGCCTCGTAAAACTCCAGCGCTTCTTCTAAATAAGGTATGGCCTGTTGAAAATAGCTCGTATCAAAAGCGGCCAACTCCATATAGGCAGCCCCCATATTATTGAGGACAATAGCCCTACCCTCCACCTCACCTTCCTCAATATAAGCCTTCTCAGCCTCCTGATACATTTCCAATGCGCGCATTAGATTTGTTTGACGTTGGCCGACATAAAGACGTTGGTATACATTGCCAAGTAGGGCTTTTATGCCGGCGGGATAGGCCCCTTCAACCAACTTTTCTTCAACCAGACCAACTATCTGAAAGGCTGTTTCTTCTTGTCCCTGCTGGCGAATTTCCTCAAGATGGCGGTCTAATATTTGCAAACTAGAGCGCACGTCCACCGGGTCGAAGAGCTCCAAAAGAACAGTAGCAGCGTCGAATTCTGGTTCG
>CAXGRO010000140.1:0-10838 GCA_964012055.1 uncultured bacterium | reverse complement strand
CGACCAGGGCGCCGGCGATGAGGTCGACCAATTCGTCGACGGCGGGCAGGTGCTG
This sequence comes from uncultured bacterium, assembly GCA_964012055.1. Classification (GTDB taxonomy): domain Bacteria; phylum Latescibacterota; class UBA2968; order UBA8231; family UBA8231; genus CAXGRO01. Next base: position 10,783 of record CAXGRO010000140.1, on the reverse strand, counting down.
GTCGAGCAGCCGGGCGATGAGATCGCTGGGCACGGCGGCCAGATGGCGGCGCAGGTCGGGCAGTACGGCCAGGGAGCGGGCCAGGCTCACCAGGTCGCGGCCGTTGGCGCGCTGGCAGCAGATGCGCGCCATGAGACGCTCCAAATCCCCCACCTGGCGCAGCAACTCGCGGACTTGGCGCCGCGCTTCGCGCTGCTCGAGCAGGGCGTCGACGGCGTCGAGACGCTGCTGGATGTCTTTGGGCGTTTTGAGCGGCGCCACAATCCACTGGCGCAGCATGCGGGCGCCCATGGGGGTGAGGGTGTGGTCGAGCACCTGCAAGAGGGTGTTGTCGCGGCCGCCGTCCTGCTGGTTGTGCAGCAGGTCGAGGTTGCGCTGGGCGGTGGCGTCGAGCACCATGTAGTTTTCGCGGCGCTTGCGGGTGATGCGGTTGAGGTGTTCGATGGCGCCGCGCTGGTTGTCGCGCAGGTAGACCACGGCGGCACCGGCGGCGCCTACAGCCGCCTCCAGATCGTCGCAGCCGAAGCCTTTGAGGGAGTGTACCTTGAGTTGCGCGGTGAGGGTTTCGTAGGCGGCGTGGGGCTCAAAGTTCCAGTCTTCGCTGCGGCTGACGGCCACCTGGGGCAGGCGCTGGCGGATGCCTTCGAGCCAGTCGGTATCGGCGTTTTCGGCGACGAGCAGTTCGGCCGGCGCCAGCGCCTCCAATTCGTCCAGCAAATGCTCGGCGGGCAACTCGTCTAGGGTGAAGTCGCCGGTGGACAGGTCGACCATGGCCAGGCCGACGCACCCCGGCTGGGGGCAGAGGCTGGCGAGAAAGTTGTTGCGCTGCTGGTCGAGCATCGAGTCGGACAGCGCCGTGCCCGGCGACACCACCTGCACCACGTCGCGCTTGACCACGCCCTTGGCCTGTTTGGGATCTTCTACCTGCTCGCAAATGGCTACTTTGCGCCCGCGCTCAATGAGTTTGGCCACATAACCTTCCATGGCGTGGTGCGGCACCCCGGCCAGGGGAATGTCGGCAGCTTTCTTGCCGTTGTTGCGCGCCGTTAAGGTAAGGCCTAGAAGTTGCGAGGCCTCGCGCGCGTCGTCGAAGAACATCTCGTAGAAATCACCCATGCGAAAGAACAGTATGGCGTCTTGGTGCTGGCGCTTGAAGTACATGTACTGTTCCATTGCGGGGGTGAGTTTGGCGGGCGGCATAGGTCTTTCAGTCGTTTGTTTATCACAAGATGGACTTTAAAACATATAAGATAATCGGCAGGAGCTGTCTGACAAGGTGGTTTATGGGGGAATGGGTATCATTAATCAGTCGGTTATAAGACAGCCTAATAGCACGATCCCAGCGGAAATTTAAAAAATACCTTCTGCCCCCGTTCTATATTGACGGGAGCATCAACCGGATATTCCACACTGCACAAAATGCCGCGCTGATGCTGCGAATGTTCTACGAATTTTTTATCAGCGCGGTATCGTTGTATTCTTTTGCCACCGCTCGCCCCGTACGGCTACAGCCCTTTTGCTGAATGTATTGGATCAGCGTTTCAATTGGAAGTTTGGACGGCGCCTTTGCATCTGGGGCGGCGATAACAAAAAAAGGGCGCTAGAACCGTTTAAGTCCTAGCGCCCATTGATATAAGCAGTAGAGGATTTTAGAGGGAGATAAGCCTACGCCTCTTCTTCCTCCTGATCTTCTTCAGCCTCATCGGCGTCACCCGCTTCTTCGGCCTCGTTCGACTCTTCTTCGGCAGGAGCCTCCTCTCCGGCTTCGGCGTCGTCGTGGGCCGCGGCCGGCGGGCTGTCGTCGTGGGCCGCGGCCCAGCTCTCCATCTCCTCGTCTTCGTCGGCTACCACGTCGCCGATGGTGACGTTCTGGATGGGATGGCTCTCGAGGTAGGCCTCAAGCTCCGCCTGGTCTTTGTCCTTGAGGTACTCGCGCACGCTGAGCACGATTTTCTTTTGCTCCTCGTCGAACTCGATGACCTTGAGGGAGAGGTCCTGGCCCTCGGAAAAACTCTGGCGCGGCGTTTTGAGGTCTTCTATGGCCAGCTGCGACAGCGGCACAAAGCCGTCGACGTCGTTTTCGAGGGTGACCACCAAGCCGCGCTCCAGCAGGCGGGATATGGTGCCCTTGGTCTCGGAGCCCACCGCGTAACTCTGGGCGATCTGCGGCCAGGGGTTATCGAAGGCCATTTTGTGGCTCAGTGAGATGCGGCGGCGCTTCTTGTCGATCTCGGTGACCACCACGGGGATGACGTCGCCCTTTTTGAACATCTCGCCGGCCTGGCGGATGCGCCGGGTCCACGACATGTCCGAGATATGCACCAGCCCGTCGATGCCCTCTTCCAATTCGACGAAGGCGCCAAAATTGGTGAGGCTGCGCACCGTACCCTCCAGGCGGGTGTCGGGCGGGTAGCGCTCGTCCAGGGTGTTCCAGGGGTCGGGGTCGGTCTGTTTCATGCCCAGGGAGATCTTTTGGTTGTCCTGGTCGATCTTGAGGATCATCACCTCGACGTTGTCGCCGACGTCGACCAGTTTGGAGGGGTGGCGAATGTGCTGGGTCCACGACATCTCGGAGATGTGCACCAGGCCCTCGATGCCCTCTTCCAGTTCGACAAAGGCGCCGTAGTCGGTAATGCTGACCACGCGGCCCTGGGTTTGGCTGTCGATGGGAAATTTGGCCTCGATGTCTTCCCAGGGGTGCGGCGTCAGCTGCTTGAGGCCCAAGGAAATGCGCTCGCGCTCGCGGTCGTAGTTGAGCACCTTGACCTTGATGCGGTCGCTGATGTTGACCATTTCGGAGGGGTGGCTGATGCGGCCCCACGACATGTCGGTGATGTGCAGCAGGCCGTCGACGCCGCCCAGGTCGATGAAGGCGCCAAAGTCGGTGATGTTCTTGACCGTGCCCTCGCGCATCTGGCCTTCTTCGAGCTCCTTGATGATCTCGTCGCGCATGCGCGAGCGCTCTTCTTCGAGCACGGCGCGGCGCGACACCACGATGTTGCGCCGCGCTTTGTTGAGCTTGATGATCTTGAAGGAGAATTCCTGGCCGATGAACTGGTCGAAATTTTTGACCTGACGGATGTCGATTTGCGAGCCGGGCAAGAAGGCGTCGACGCCAAAGAGGTCGACGACAATGCCGCCCTTGATGCGGCGCATCAGGCGACCCTGCACGGTGTTGCCGGTGTCGTGGGCGTCTTTGATCTGGTCCCACACGCGCATGAAGTCGGCTTTCTGTTTGGAAAGCACGACCTGGCCTTCCTGGTCCTCAATGCTTTCGAGGAAGACGTCGATTTGCTGACCTACTTCAATGCTCTCGGGGTCGGTGAACTCTTTGAGTGGTACGGCGCCTTCGGATTTAAAGCCGATGTCGACCATGACGTCGTTGGCAGTTATAGTGACCACGCTGCCCTGGACGATCTGGCCTTCCTGGATACCGGAAATGCTCTCTTCGTAGAGGCTCATAAACTCGTTGTACTGTTCTTCTGAGTACTCCGAGTCGCCCAATTGATTTGCGTCGGCGTTGCCGTATACGGGCTTTTCTTCGGCGCCCTCCACGACGGTGGTTTCTTCGGTCATGATGCTTGTCCTCGTGCGGCAAATGGAAAACCGCAGGTTAAGAGTGAATGGATCCCGGGGCGCGCCCCAGACGGGTTAAAACAGGTGGCTAACGGGCGCCGCGCTGGCGTGCCCAGGCGACGATGCGCGCAACCTGATCATCAAAAGTTAGGTCCGTGGTATTCAATGTCAAGACCTCGCTGGGGTCTAACTGGGCGCCGTAGTCGCGCTGGGTGTCGGCGCGGTCGCGCGCTTCGATGTCTGTGGTCACCTGGGCGAGGGAGATGTCGATGCCTTTTTGGGTCAGTTCCAGGTGGCGCCGGCGGGCCCGTTCTTCTAGAGAGGCGACCATCAAAATCTTGAGATCGGCGTTGGGAAAAACCACGCTGCCGGCGTCGCGGCCATCGGCCACCACGCCGCCGAGCGCGCCCATGGCCTGTTGTTGGGCGACGAGGGCGCGGCGCACCAGGGGCAAATCGGCATAGGCGCCCACGCGGCGGGTTATGTCGGGTTGGCGGATGGCGGCGCTCACGTCTTCGCCGTCGAGCAGGACGCGCCCGCCCCGGTGCTGGGGTTCTAAGCCGATGTGAATTTCTTGCAGGAGGGCGGCCAGCGCTTCGTGGTTCTGTGCTTCTATATCGCGGCGTTGGGCGGCCAGTGTTACGGCGCGATACATGGCGCCGGTGTCGATGTGGCGGTAGCCCAATTCCTGGGCCACTTGTTTGGCCGTGGAACTCTTGCCGGCACCCACCACGCCATCGATGGCGATGATCAGGCCTTCGGGGCCGGCCATCAGCTGGCGTTGAGGCCTACGCCGCGGCGCAGGGTTTGCACTTCGGCGGGTTCTAGGGGGCGCCACTGGCCGGGTTGCAGGTCGCGCAGGTCGAGTCCGGCAAAAACGGTGCGTTTGAGCCGGCGCACCCGGTGGCCGATAGCTTGGCACATGCGCTTGATTTGTCGCTTGCGGCCTTCGTGTAGGCGCATTTCCAAGAGCGTCTCGCCGCGCTCGCCCTGGCGCAAAATGCGCACGCGGGCGGGGACGGTGGGGCCGTCCTCCAGTTGGACGCCTCGGCGCAGGCGCTGCAGGTCGGCGGCGCGGGGCCGGCCTGTCACCCACACTTGATAGCGTTTTTCAACTTCGTAACGCGGGTGCATGAGGCGGAAGGCCAGTTCGCCGTCGTCGGTCAGCAGCAGCAGGCCGGTGGTGTCTTGGTCGAGGCGGCCGACGGCGACGGTGCCGGCGTGCAGCGGTTCTATGTGGTCGAAGACAGTGGGGCGGCCATGGGTGTCGCTGCGCGTGACCAGGCAGCCGGCCGGTTTGTGGAAGAGCAGGTATTCAAAGTCGGTGGGTAAGACGACGAGTTGGTCGCCGCACTCGACGCGGTCGCGGTCGACGGCGACGCTGAGGCCGGGTTGCGAGACGGTCTGGCCGTTGACCCGCACGGCGCCGCTGCGGATCAGTTCGTCGCTCTTGCGCCGCGAGGCGATGCCGGCGCGGGCCAGAAAGCGGTTGAGCCGCATGTGCTCGGCGGTTGCCGGCTCAGGCGTCTTCTCGGTCTGCGGGGGCGCCGTTTTCGCCGTGGTCGTCGGGGTCATTTATTGTTTGCGGTTCTTCTACTTCGTTTTCTACTTCCCCTTCCGTCCCTTCTTCCGGTTCGCTTTCTGGCGTGTCTGCTGCGGCCTCTTGGGGAGGGGGCTCCCCCTCTCCGCTTTCGCCGTCTTGGCCCGCGTCTTCTGCGGTCTCGTCTTCGTCCAGTCCGAGCGTCAGTTGGTCCTGCGCTTTCTTGCCCTCCTCGGCGAGCAATTCTTCCAGCTCTTTGGGCTTGGGCAGGTCGGCCAAAGTTTTGAGGCCAAAGTGGACCAGAAATTCTTTGGTGGTGCCAAAGAGGATGGGTTTGCCGACGCCGTCGGAGCGACCGACAATGCGCACCATGTTTAATTCCATAAGCGTTTGCAGCACCCCGGCTGAAGCGACGCCGCGCACGGCGTCCACTTCTATACGGGTGGCGGGTTGTTTGAAGGCGACGACCGACAACACTTCGAGGGCGGCCTGGGACAGGCGAATTTGTTTGCGGTCGCGGTGAAATTTGCGCAGCCAGGGCGCAAACTCCTGGCGCGTCGCCAATTGGTAACCGCCGGCGACCTCTAGGATGGTAAAGGCGTGTCCGGCGTCGTCGTACTCTTTTTGCAGTTGGTCGATGGCCTGGCGGATGTCGTGGCCGTTGAGCCCTTTTAAAAGGGAGGTGAGCCGCCCCGGCGATACCGGGCTGTCGGCGGTGAGCAGAATGGCCTCAACGACGCTGCGGACCTTTTCTTTTTCCAAGGCGGGCGTGTTCAAGGCGTCTCCTCGGGTTGTACGACCGTCGGCGGCGCCGGACCGTCGTTCGCTTTTTCCACCCAGATATCGTCGAACGGCCGCGCCTGCTGCACCCGAATTCGCTGCGATTTGAGCAGTTCGAGGAGACCGATGAAGGTGGCGATGAGGGTTTCGCGGCTGCCGCCCTCGATCAAGTCGTAGAAGCGCACGCGCGATTGGCGTTCGAGCACGGCCACTACGTGGGCAACGCATTCTTCAATGGAGATGCGCTCTTCGACGACTTGGTGTACCAGCTCGCGGGGCACGGTGTCGAGCACGTGTTTGTACACTTTAAACAGGTCGAGCAGGGAAACGGGGCGCAACTCGGCGTCGGCGTGGTCGCCCTCCTGGTCCGGCGCCGTGCGGTTGAGGAAGACGTCGCGCTGTTCCTCAAATTGAAACCCCAGCCATTCGGAAATTTCTTTAAACTGCTGGTATTCCAGCAGGCGGCGGACCAGTTCGTCGCGCGGGTCTTCGCCCTCGCCCTCTTCGCCTTCGACGGCCTGCCGTGGCATCATCATTTGCGATTTGACGCGCATGAGGGTGGCGGCCATGAGGATGAAGTCGCTGGCTTGTTCGATGTTGAGGCGGTGGATTTGCTGCAAGAAAGCCAGGTATTGGGTAGTGATGTGGGCGACGGGGATGTCGTAGATGTCGAGTTCTTCTTTGCGGATCAAGTACAGCAGTAGGTCCAGCGGTCCCTCGAATATTTCGAGCTTGACCGCGTAGGCGTCTTGCACGTCGTCGGTATCTATTTGCAAGCTGTCGGTCGCCATCTGGGTGCCTTCCCGGGGAGATGGCCGGGGAGTTTTCAGTCGATAAACAAGTACGGCCGCCAGCGCTGGTCGCTAACGCCGATGAAATTGCGAATAAAACTCACGTTGTTGGGCCGCTTGGGTTTGCACTGCAGTTTGAGGCCCACTTTTTCGGGACGGTGTTCGCCCTTGACGTTGTTGCAGCGGGTGCAGGCGCACACCAAGTTTTCCCAGGTCTCGTCGCCGCCGTATTTGCGCGGCACCACGTGGTCTATGGTCATTTTCTGCTCGCGGGTGCCGCAGTACTGGCACTGGTACTTATCGCGTTTGAGGATGTTGCGCTTGGACAGCACCACGCGGCGGCGCGGGGCGTTGATATAGCGCTCCAGGCGCACGACGCTGGGCACCGGAAAATTTTGCGATACGGAGCGGATAAATTCGTCTGCCACTTCCACGGCGGAGGCCTTGCCGCGGAAGATGAGTATTAGAGCGCGCCGCACGCTGCACACGCTCATGGGCTCGTAGTTTTGATTTAATACAAGTACGTTTCTACTCAGAGACATAAGACCCCTACCCGATTTGCGTATATAATAAATAAGACGTCCAGGACATCCAAGTCAAGGTGACGCCGCGCGGCGCCGGGCTGCGCACAGGAGGGGAGGGAAGGGGTAAAAGATTTAGAGACCGGCGATGTAGTCGGCGTATTCCTGGTGGCCGATCAGTTTTTCCATTTCCTCCGAGTTTTCGCCGCGAATTTTGATGATCCAGCCGGCGTGGTAGGGGTCGGAGTTGATCATTTCGGCGTTGTCTTCCAGCGTCTGGTTTATTTCGACGATCTCGCCCGAAATGGGGGCGTAGAGGTCGGCCACGGTTTTAACCGCCTCGATGGTGCCAAAAGCCTGGCCCTGTTCGACGTAGTCGCCCACTTCGGGCATTTCCACAAAGACGATGTCCCCCAACTGAGACTGGGCGTAGTCGGTAATGCCAACGGTGCACACGTCGCTGTCTTGCGACAGCCACTCGTGCTCTTCGGTGTAGGAAAGGTTGTCGGGAATATCGGGTTGTTGCTCTTCGCTCATGAGTTTATATCTCCTTACTAATTTGGTCTAAACGCGTTCGACGTATTCGCCGGTGCGGGTGTCGACTTTGAGCACGTCGCCCTGGTTGACAAAGAGGGGGACGTTGACCACGGCACCCGTTTCGAGGGTGGCGGGTTTGACGGCCCCGGTGGCGGTGTCGCCTTTGACGCCGGGCTCGGTGTGGGTCACGGTGAGGTTGACAAAATTGGGCAGTTCCACGCCAATGGCCTTGCCCAGGGCCATGCGCACAAAGGCGTTCTCGCTGTCTTTGAGCAGGCCGGCGTTGGTCTCGCCAACGACGGGCAGGTCGATGTTCATCTGGTCGTAGGTTTCCAGGTCCATAAAGACGTAGGCGTTGCCTTCAGTGTAAAGAAATTGCATCTCGCGTTTTTCCACCCGCACTTCTTCCACTTTGTCGCCCGAGCGAAAGGTGCGGTCGAGTACGGCGCCGGTCTGCACGTTTTTTAATTTGGTGCGGACAAAGGCGCTGCCCTTGCCGGGTTTGACGTGCTGGAATTCCGAGATGGAGAAGATCTCGTCGTCCAGCAGCATGGTAAAACCGTTTCTGAAGTCTGTGGTGTCTGCCATGGTCTTGGCTTTTGCTCCTTAGTTGGCGGGTGGTTGAGATCCGCTTTGTGATAGGTCGTTTAATTTGCGCCGGATCTCTTCGTTGTTGGGGTCTTGATCCAAAATTTGCTGGTAGATCTCGCTGGCGCGCTGCACCATGCCTTGATTTGAGTAAATTTCCGCCAGGGTTTCTGTGGCAATTTGGCTGTCCGCGTCTTGTGGTTCAACCGGGGTGGTGGTGTCTTCCTCCTGTTGTTGCCAGCCCTGGGATTCGATTTCTTGAAAGAGATTGATGAGTTCGTCGTCGTCGGTGCGCAGCACCACGTCATCGCCCGCGGCGAGGGTTTCCCAGGGGGAGTCTTGTACGGTGCTGGCTTCGGCGGGGGGGGGGGGCGGGGGGGTGGGTGGGGGCTCGGCGAGGGGGGCTTGATCGGACGCCACTGCGGCCACATCGTTGGCGGTGGTTGCGGTCGTTTCTTCTGCATCCATGTCGGCGCCGGCTGGGGGGGGATCGTCGCCGATGGCTGCAGGGGAATCGGTGTTGTGGGCTGATTCTTCGGCGGTATCCGCGGAGTCGGTGTGGGTGGATGCGGCTTCTGCGGCGGTCGCACCCGGGAGGTCGGCTGAAGAGGTATTCGCTACAGATTCGACAGCTGTGTCTTGGGGGGCATAGGGAAAAACGTCGGTGCCCAGGGCGGCCAGGTCGTCGTCGTTGTCCGTTGGGTCGGCTGCGGCGGGCGCCTCCAGGTCGCCGCCGATCTGTTCGAGTTCGTCGGTGTCGTCGGCGTTGGGCTCTTCCAGGTCTATGGCAATATCAACCATTTCGTCTAATGCAGATTCCTCTGCCGGGTCGTTGGGCGTTTCGTCGTTTTGCAGGAGGGCGTCGTCCTGTTCTTCCAGCGCTGCCAGGCCGTCTTCAATATCTATTTCGAGAGTGCTTTCTATATCGCCATCGCCGAGTTCGTCGTTGTGTGAGTCTGGTTCCGCTTGAACTGCGTCCTCAAATTGTTCCGTGGTCTCTTCTGAGGCGGCGTCGAGGGCGTCGGCTTGGGGCACTTCGGTCTGTGAGATCGCTTCTTTCATTTCGACTTCCGCATCATCGGAAGGGGGGGCAGTCTCGCTGCCGAATTCGTCTGTTATTACTTCTTGGCCTAATTCGTTAATATAATCTTTGTCGTTGGCCGCATTCTCTACTTCAGGCTCTTCGCGTAGATCCTCGTCGTCCTCCTCGGGTTCAATCTCTTCGTCGTCTTCCTCGTCAATTTCGTATTCGATATCTTCTTCTTCTTCTTCTTCTTCTTCTTCTTCTTCCTCTTCTTCCTCTTCTTCCTCTTCTTCCTCTTCTTCCTCTTCTTCCTCTTCTTCGATTTCGATATCCTCGTCGTCCTCCTCGGGTTCGATATCTTCGTCGTCTTCCTCGTCAATTTCGTATTCGATATCTTCTTCTTCGTCCTCCTCAACGCCCTCCTCATCCTCTCCAGCTTCTTCCAATTCGTAATCTATGGTTTCTTCCTCGTCCTCCTCTTCTTCGTCCCCATCCTCAGCGGCGATTTGGTAATCTATGTTTTCTCCATCGTCTTCTTCGCCCAATTCGTATTCTATTTCGCCGCCGGCCATATCCTCTTCCTCTTCTTCTTCCTCTTCAAATGCCGCCGCGATGGTCTCTGTTATAGAACTCAATTGATATAGTTCTTCGTTTATTTCCTCGCTGTAGGGATCGATGTGGGCAGCCTGTTGCAGGCTTTTGAGGGCGAATTCTGGCTTGCCCAGGTCGATATAAATTTTGGAGAGTCGGCGGAAACCGCCGGGGTTTTCGGGGTCGAGACGCAGCGCCCGCGCCATGGCTTTGCGCGCTTTTTCGAGTTGGCCCTGGGCTTCGTAACACTTGCTCAGCACGGTAAAGCCGGCGGTGTAGTCGGGAAAGCGCTCGCAGCCTTGTTCGCACAGGGAGAGGGCCTTGAAGATCTTGCCCTGGTTGAGGTAGAAATCGGCCAGGCGCGCGAAAAGCGGTGCGTCGGGATTTTGGCGGTAGGCCTTTTCCAGTTTTGCCAGTTTGCCGGGCATCATTTAATGGGTAGTGAAAGGATGGGGTGGACAGGCGGTATTTTACGGCAAAAGGTTAAAATTGTCAAGGCTTTAGAGGCCTGGGGGAGAAGGGCTTGGCCGGGCCGTTGCAGGGGCCGTAAGCCTTGACAATACAGCGCCCTGCCGCTATTTTCATCTGCCTTGAAACGGCGAGTGCGCCTATAGCTCAGCTGGTAGAGCAGCTGACTCTTAATCAGCGGGTCCTAGGTTCGAGTCCTAGTGGGCGCACCATTTGCGTAATGGGTTGTGAGATTGATCTCGCAACCCATTATTTTTTTAGATCAATACTGTGGACACTTTTTGTAAGTCATTGATAAACAACGGCTTAGGCTAATAGGCATTGAGGTTTGTAACTTGTTGATAAATAATCACTTACGAATTTCAAC
>CAXGRO010000139.1:0-10842 GCA_964012055.1 uncultured bacterium | reverse complement strand
ACAAAACAAGATAGGGGAGGGATCGACATTCCTAAAAAAAGTCACACATCACGTTCATTAGACATAAAATCTACTCCACTTTATATTAGCTCGCGCTTCCCAACACCTCCAGGCAGGAGCACAGTCTATGCCCCATCTCACCGACGCCGACAAGAATTTTTTTAAGGAAAACGGCTACCTGGTCAAACACAACGTCCTCAGCGCCGTGCAAATAAGCGCCGCCCAGGACGCCCTGTGGGAAGGCATAGAAGCCGACCGCAACGATCCTAAAACCTGGATCGACGCCAACCCCCGTGTGCCCGTGCCCTCCAACCACCCGGCCATCAGCGCCACCGCGCAGGAATCGCCGGCCTTTGCCATGGCCGAAGAGCTGGTCGGCAAAGGCCGACTCAACCCCGGCAACCCGGGCCCGCGCCTGGTCTTCCCCAGCGGCAGCGACGAGTGGGCCCTGCCCGAGCACGGCCACCTGGACGGCTACTACACGCCCAACAACGGCGTGCCCGAAGGCACCGTGGGCATCTTCCACGTGGGCCTCACCATCTACGTCGAGCACATAGAGCCGCGCGGCGCTGGTTTTATTGTGTGGCCCGGCTCCCACAAAGTGGCGCACGAGTATTTTAAAAACCACTCGCTGCTCAGCATTCAGGGCGGTACCTCCCAAACGCTCTTTGCCGGCTTGGAAAACCCGCCCCGTGCCATGGAAATAACCGGCCCGCCCGGCACGGTCTGCTTTTGGCACGGCCAGTTGGTGCACACGGGCAGCAAGAACTGCGCCCGCAACATTCGCATGGCCCTCATCGCCCGCCTGTCGCGCAAAGACCTCAACGACATCCGCTTTGAAAGCCCGGACGATATGTGGACCTATTGGGAAGGAATCAATTAGGGGAAAATCTATGGACCTGGTGTGCAGCCCCACCGTCTGCCCAAACCTGCAACTACCCGCCTTTCTCGACTTTGCCGCCCAGGCCGGTTTTGACCGCGTTGAACTCTTCCGCGACCACACCGAGAGCACGCCCGTGTACCCCGACCTCTCGGTGCGCGCGGCGCGCGACCACATCGACGCCGCCAGCGTCCAGCTCACCTCCTTCAACATCCGCAACCTTACCGGCCGCAAGGCCGATTCGGACGAGCGCAACCTCCACTACAACCTGCGCCAGCTCGAATGGGACATCCACCTGGGCCGCGCCCTGCGGGTCCACGCCATCAACCTCAAAGGCGGCCAGCGCACCAGCGAGGCCCTCGACGACCTGGTAGAAGGCGTCAACGAGTTGCTCAACCGCGTCCCCGACGTCACCCTCAACCTGGGCAACCAGCGGGGCAACCGCCTCGAAAACCTCGACGACTTCCAAACCGTTCTGCCGCAACTGGACGAGCGCGCCCGCGTCTTGCTCGACACCGGCCACCTGCTCGCCGCCGGCCAGGACGTGTTGCAATTCGCCACGGCGTTTGCCGCCCGCATCGGCCTGGTCCACCTGCGCGACCAACAGGGCGAAAAACCCGTGCCCTTTGGCAAGGGCGATTTGCCTTTGGAAGATTTGCTGGGCGTGTTAAAACAAGTCGGCTACAACGGCCACCTCGTCGTAGAGTTAGAAGAAGTGGACTGGGCCGAGCCGCTCGACGCCGCCTCGGGGGCGCGGCAATACATCGAAAATTGCTCTGAGTAAATGCAAGAGGACGCTTCTCCCCCTGGCGCTTATTCGCAGTACCTCGTCCCAGGCAAACGCCCGTTCTAAGCCTTTCATTTCTTCAAAGGAATTTCCAAGCGAAACGTCGTCCCTTCCCCCACCACACTATCCACCTCCATCTTCACCTTATAAGGCTCCAACAACCGCTTCACCATGTACAACCCCAATCCCTTCCCCACCGGCTCCCCTTCCTCCCTCGCCGCCAATTTCGTCGTAAAAAACGGCTCAAAAAGCCGCTCTATATCCTCCGCCGCAATGCCGCACCCCGTGTCGCCAATCGCCACCACAATGCGCTCGCCCTCAAGCGCCGTCCGCATAACCGGAAGCGCTATTCTTATCTAGCGGCACCGGCGGCACGTCCAGCTTTTCGCCCTGGCCGTCCTGGCGCACCTCCAGCGTGTCGTTGTGGGTGATTTCAAATTCCAACACGTCGCCCTGGAGCAGATAGAGCGTGCCGGCTTCGGCGCCGGTAAAAGCGCCGGGCTTCCAAAACAATGCGCTCTAGTAGGGCGTTTAAATCGCGCTCGGCGGAAAGGGCCAGGCCAATGGCGCTAAGGCGTTCTAGACGGTCTTGCAGATGATGCTCAAACGGAGGGTCGTTATGCATAAAGTCAAAAATAATACTTGTGCTTCCCCGCGTCCATCGACCCAAACCGCTTGACATTGCCATGCCGCCTGTCTTTTTTAGTTTCTGGCAAAACAAATGGCGAACAACACTTCCACACAGGCCCTGGGTCTCCTCCTTCTTACTGGCGAGCTTCTCGGTCTTGCGACCGCGAGCTCGGCACCGCGAGAGGTCTGTGTCTGTACGGCTGTTCCCTGATAAACACTTAGTAATTTTAGACCTCACGACCCGCTGCCGAGTTTCAACCGGCGGCGGGTTTTTTTATTGCCCGAAAGGAAAAGCCCATGCCCGAAAAATACCAGCACCAGAACGTCGAACAGAAGTGGGCGTAACGCTGGGAACAAGAGAAACTCCACGCCGTCGACGTAAAAAAAGCCGCGCGCCCCTACTACAACCTGATGATGTTCCCCTACCCCTCGCTGCACATCGGCAACCTCTGTCCCTACGTGGGCAGCGACATCCACGGCCGCTTTAAGCGGACCCAGGGCTACGACGTTTTTGAGCCCATGGGTTTTGACGCCTTTGGCATTCACCCGGAAAATTACGCCCTAAAAATGGGGCGCAACTCGCGCACCTGACTGGCTAGGCTGCGGGCAGTCTCCAACGTGCTGCGAATGGCTTCTTTATGGGCCAGGTGGTTGACGTACCAGGTGGTGCCGACCATCGCCATAAGGCCAGCGATGATTAGCGGGAAAAGTATTTTGCCTCTAATGCCTATTTGTTTTGTTAAATAGCGACGCGGTTTAAAAACGCGATCTTATGTTATTAGGGGCGAATGCCTGGCTTAGGTGAACCAGTACTCATATGTTTTTAGCTTAAAGTCGACCATCAGATACCACGACACAGAGCGAGCAAGTAATGAAACTATCACCTGCAGAATGCAAGAAGGAAACACTGAGCAAGAAACACCTGGCTTTGGCCACCGAAACGCTGCGCACAGAGGGGTACGTGGTACTGGAAAATGCCGTGCCTCTATCCCTGGTCGAAGAGATACGCACTAACTGCAACACCTTCCTGCAGAGCAGGGTCGACACCAACCCCGACCTGCTGTCCCCCACCAAGCCGGGCCACGGCATTTTTGGCATGGAGCCCCCCCGAGAGATGCCCTACATGGACCCGCTGATCATTGCCAACCCCTTTGCCTTGCCCATCTTGCAGGACGCACTGGGAGAAGATTTCTTCTGCGCTTTCTACAACACCAATACTTCGTGGCCGGGCTCGGGCATTCAAACCGTGCACCGCGATTCCCCTCCTCTGGTGGCCAACCACCCCGAACCTCTACCTCCCTACACCATTGTGCTCAATGTACCGCTGGTAGATTTTACTGTGGACATCGGCGCCACCGAGGTCTGGCCCGGCACCCACCTGGACAATCGCCCCCATCCCGAACACGGCAATACCTACGACGAGTGGGCGGCCGACCTACCCTCCTTACAGGCCGAGTTCCCTGTGGGGTCTCTGGTGTTGCGCGATATGCGCATGTGGCACCGCGGTATGCCCAATGGCACGGATATGGTGCGAACTATGCTGGCGGTGGTTTACAATCGGCTGTTTTACGAATACTACAGGAAATTGGATATTCCCAATCGGGTGTGGCGGGAGATGTCGGAGGAGTCGCGAGAGGTGTTTCGGTTTAATTCGGTTATGGATTGACAATACTGTGGACACTTTTTCGATTTTGAGCGGATTTTTGTAAGGTTGAAATTCGTAAGTGATTATTTATCAATAAGTTGCAAACTTCAATATCTATTCGTCTAAGCCGTTATTTATCAATGACTTACAAAAAGTGTCCACAGTATTGATTGAGTGTTGTGAGAGATTTCGTTTGGCTAGGGTGGGACCCTCCCCTACCCGACCTCCGCGAAGCTTGTTGGTACTAGCGTAGTTAACAACCCATATGTCTGCCGGTGTTTGGGGGTGGGGTTTTGCCGGCGGCGCTTTGTGGGGGGGAGGCGGGGGAAAGGGGGGCCTGCCCGGCCCCCCGAGGGACTCACAAAGCGCCAGAGGCAAGGCCCCCCAAAAACCACACGGACATCGCCAACTCTCTCAGTACCATCAACCCACCCTCTCCCCTGCCCGCAACACCGGCACCTGATCCCCCAACGGCTCCCCCGTATCCAAATGTATGGCACCCGGAACGTGATATTGCGGCACATACCCCCGCCGCGGCCGATCCGCACTAGTATTGGCCCCACTCCGGTGCAGCATCAGCGAACTAAAAACCGCCACCTGTCCAGCCTGCATCTCCACCGGAATAGCGCCGCTGTCGTCGGCAAAGCGGGCGTTTTTGCCGGCGTATTGTTCCGGCGTCTCGTCGTCGCGCACGTGTTCCTGCACGCCCCACTTATTGGAACTGGGAATCACCCAAATGCAGCCGTTGCCCGAATCGGAATCGGAGATGGCCGTCCAGCAGGTGATGTACTCCAGCGGCTCGGTGGTGGTGTAGCCCGAATCCTGGTGCCAGCCGAAGATCTTGCCGCGGCCCTCGGGCATTTTGGTGGTGGCCTGGTTGTAGTAGAGGTCGGCGGCGGCGCCGATGAGCTTGCGGCAAGCCTCCAGGTAAATGGGCGCTCTGAGGAATTCTGCCGCCACCGCACTGTGGGTGTGGAACTGGCTGAATGAGCGCCGACCCCGGGCCGCTTCCACCTCCTGGTCCGGGGCGCCGGTGGCGATCAATTCTTCTACGTGTTGGGCGTACACCCGGTCCATCTCGTCGGCCATGGGCTGGAGTTGGTCCGCGGAAAAAACCACATCGGTTAGGAAATAGCCCAGATCGTAAAACTGTTCCACGTCTTGGGCACTGATTAAAGCCATCGCTATATCGTCTTCCGTTTTTAGTGCCCCTGAAACGCTAAGGTGCCTATCGCCGTAGCCAGGGGCAAGGGGTTATGCGCCGTGCGCTTTGGGAACATATTAGGATTGCCACTCAGACATATCAATCTTGCCTTGTCCGGTCAGCTGGAATACTTGTCTCACGATTCGCGCCTGGGCAACCAGTACGTCCTCGGGTCCAGGATGTGCAAAGGCCACTTCTGACTCTATGAAGCTGCGCACTCGATCTGACATATTTCCCAAAATCTTCTCCATCAACTCGTCGCTGGCGCCCTTCAAGGCCATCACTTGATCCCTCTGGGACACCTCCCGCAGTAGTCTTTGAATCTCTTGATCCGTCAGTTTTGCGATGTCTTCAAAGCTGAAACCCGGGGACAAAGTATTCTCCACCAAAGGCGTCTGTGGAATTTCGTTTTTGTACAGGATCTCGAACAGGGCTTTGTCTTCGAGCACTGCCAACAGTGCCACCAGGGCCATCTCTCCGCGCTCGACCTTGTCGACAGCCTCCTCCAGCCTGGCCTTCTGTTCTTCAGTCTCGAACATCCCGATGGCCTCTCGCACTAAGCGCAGGATCAACTCTTGCTTTGCAGATGTAAATTGCTCTAGCTCTTCGCGCGTATGATCCTTTACAGGCACCGGTCCAACTGTCTCCTGATTTTTACCACTAGGCCGGTCTTTGGGTTGTATAAAAACCGCAAGCTTATGCTCGACTATACGGGGGTTGTCCTGCGCCTGAATGGCCATCACGCCCTCGATTGCCATCCTCTTAAAAAGGACTTCATTCTGGGAGTTTACTTGCAGCTTGCGCCCGAATAGTCCGCCAACTAGCCCGCAAAGCAATATTCCATAAAGCAAGGGGAGGGCTGCCTGGCCGACCACCTCGGAGTCGCCGTTACTCGGCACGAGTACCAGGAGTGCGCCAACTAAACCAAAAATTGCCCAGGACCGCCCCAAAAACTCCACCAACTCCCTATTGCGCTTGTGGCGTTCCTCAATGGACTGCCGTTCGGTTTCCCATTATCAAAGCTGGCTCAGTGCCGTCGGTAGCCAGCCGGAGGCCGCCACTCAGAAATGAATCATCGTCTTTGACCAGGCTCGTTTCTATTGCCACAATACCCTCTTCCACTGCCACTTGGGCAAGTTCGCTCGCCCGCTTGATCAACAAGGGCGGGGAAGCTGCTTTGCCGACAAACACGCTCTTGAAAATGGCAAAAACCTTTAGCACTTCGCGTAAGGGATAAGCAGTCAACAATATGGCAATCCCTCCCACTACCACTAGCAATAGAGTCGGCCCCTGGTATAATTCGGCAGTATTTCCCACCATCTTCAATACCACTAGGGCGCTTGCTATAAGGCCTATAATAATCGTAGCAATATTCATTAGATTCCTTCTATGGGCTTGGCAGACTCATTGGGCACAGCGATAATTCCAAACTACATAGCTGCCAGCACGCTATTTTTTATTCCCTATCTGCCTGGTCTTGGCCAGCTAAAATATAATTGCCTCAATGGCTACACAAGAACCGCCAGCGGCATCAGTGGTGAAACAGCCTAACTAGTGCCAGAACCATATAGCTCGCCAGTTGCGCAGGTTGTTATCTCGATAGAGTTGGAAGTAAAAAAACGATTTCAAGGGCAACTGACCATACTATTGATGCCAGCTGCGCCAACTTATAAATTAATCTAACCGCACCTTAGCACCCACCCAGGAGTCAGAACATGAAACGCATCACCGCCAGCGATTTTCGCAGCTACACCCGCGACCGCTTCATCGACGCCCAGAGCGGCCGCCAGGCCACCCTGGCCCCCACCCTGCACCTGACCCACGAAATGGGCGTGGAGGGCGATATCCGCGAAGAACTCAGCAAAGACGAACAATCCAAAGTGGTCTTCGACATCCCCTCGGCCAAGGTCAAAAGCGCCGAATTGATCTTCTACGTCAACGCCGCCCGCACCACCGAAGAAAAATCCATGCGCCTGCTGGTCAACGGCCACCGCATCTCGCACCGCCAAAACCGCCAGCGCATGCTCACCGGCGGCTGGGATCGCACCACCATTCCCGCCCGCTACCTCAAAGACGGCGCCAACGAATTTATCTTTTCCCACAGCGGCGTATTGCACATCGACCCGGGGCCGGGCGGCCACAGCAGCCGCAGCTTTGACGGTGGCCAAACCTGGCACACCAACGCCCTGGGGCCCAACGCCGATCTGGCCGGCGAATACCTCGTCCGCCTGCGCCTCAAAGGCCATCCCCCCGGTGGCCAGCTCACCTCCCCCGTCGTCGACCTGGCCGACCCCAAGGGCAAGGGCCTGATCGCCCCGCAGCTCGATATACGCCGCGTCAAACTGACGCATCAACAGCGCGCCCCCCAGGGCACCCGCATCCGCTTTGAAATGCGCTCCGGTTCCACCCCCGCCTTCGATGCGCGCCACTGGACCGCCTGGGCCTCCAAGACGAGTCTACAGAAACCAGGCCGCTTTGTGCAATGGCGCGCCACTTTGAGCACCAATGCAGCCAACAAAACGCCGGTGCTCAAGAGCGTCACCCTGGCCGCTGATCTCAAAGAGGACAAGACCCACCTAAAAGGCATCAAGCTCACCAACCTCGACCAACCCGAGTTGGTGTACAGTTCTTACCCTTTTAAGTACATGGCACCGCACCCGCGCGTCACCCGCCTGGTCAAACAGTACAACCTGCACGACGTCATCGCCGCCGGTCAAACCGACCTGGAGAAATTCGCCCTGCTGCGCGACTGGGTCCACAGCCAGTGGCTCGGCTGGCAGTCGGACAAATACCCCTACACGCCGCCGTGGGACCCCCTCGAAATTCTCGAAACTACCAAGGGCAATTGGGGCTACGGCATGTGCACCCACTACGGTGCCACCTTTGCCGGCTGCGCCTCGGCTCTGGGCTACGTGGCCCGCGTCGTGGTGATAGACCACCACTGCCTGGCCGAAATCTGGTCCGAAGAGCTGCAAAAGTGGATCCTCGAAGACGCCGGCCCCCAGCGCGACTTTGACGCCACCTACGAAATAGACGGAAAACCCATCAACGCCCTCGAACTGCACAACACCGCGGCCCAGGGCAAAGCCAAACGCATCAAAGCCAATAAACTGCCGCAGAACAAAGTGGAAGCCATGACCCACTACGTGCAGACTTTCTGCCGCTTTGCCATCCCCCCGCGCAACAACCATCTAATTGAAGCCGAGCCCGCCGAATTGCGCCACGGCGCCGGCCAATATCACTGGGACGGCTATCTGTGGTGGAGCGACGACATCGACCCCAAATACGCCGAATATTCCCTGCAAACCACGCGCGTCGAAGACTTCTACTGGTCGGTCAACCAGACCCGCCTCTACCCCCAGGCCACCGACACAGCCGGCCTGCTCGACGTTGGCCTGGAAACCGCCACCCCCAACTTTTCGCACTTCCTGGTGCAAATAGACGGCAGCAACTGGCGCAAACACCAGGGTCCCCTGCAGTGGCATCTACACTCCGGCAACAACCAGCTGGCAGTGCGCGGCGTCAATGTCTTTGGCAAAGAGGGCAGAATCAGCCAAGCCAACATCTCATTTAAAGGTCGGCCGTAAAGCGCCGCCCAACCGCACCCCAGCACCCACCCAGGAGCCATTATGCGACGCATCACCGCCAGCGACTTCCGCGACTTTTGCCGCGACCACTTCATCGACGCCCAGAGCAGCCACGAGGCCACCCTCGCCCCCACTCTCCATTTGACCAACGAGATGGGCGTCAGCAGCGAACACCCCGAAGCCGTCACCCAAAACGAGCAGTCCAGAGTAGTCATCCACGTCCCCTCGGCCAAGGTCAAAAGCGCCGAACTGATTTTCTACATCAAAGGCGCCGAAAATCCGCCGGGCAAACCGCTGCACCTCTACGTCAACGGCCATCGTATCTCGCACCGCACCAAAGTTGAGCGCATGCTCACCGGCGGCTGGGACCGCACCACCATTCCCGCCCGCTACCTCAAAGACGGCGCCAACGAATTTGTCTTTGCCAACCACGGCAGGCTCTATATCGACCCGGGTCCGGGCGGCCACAGCAGCCGCAGCTTTGACGGCGGCCAAACCTGGCACACCAACGCTCTGGGACCCAACGCCGATCTGGCCGGCGAATACCTCGTCCGCCTGCGCCTCAAAGGCCATCCCCCCGGCGGCCAGCTCACCTCCCCCGTCGTCGACCTGGCCGACCCCAAGGACAAGGGCCTGATCGCCCCACAACTCGATATACGCCACGTCAAACTGACGCACCAGCAGCGCGCTCCCCAGGGCACCCGCATCCGCTTTGAAATGCGCTCCGGTTTCACCCCCGCTTTCGACGCGCGCCACTGGACCGCCTGGGCCTCCAAGACGAGCCTGCAAAACCCCGGCCGCTTCGTGCAATGGCGCGCCACCCTGAGCACCAACTCGGCCGCTAAAACGCCGGCGCTCAAGAGCGTCACCCTGGCCGCCAACCTCAAAGAGAACAAGACCCACCTAAAAGGCATTAAACTCGTCGACCTCGACCAGCCCGAAATCGCCTACAGTTCCTACGACTTCAAATACCTGGCGCCACATCCGCGCGTCACCCGCCTGGTCAAACAGTACAACCTGCACGACGTCGTCGCCGCCGGCCAAACCGACCTGGAGAAATTCGCCCTGCTGCGCGACTGGGTCCACAGCCAGTGGCTCGGCTGGCAATCCCAGAAATACCCCTACTGCCCGCCGTGGGACCCCCTCGAAATCCTCGAAACCACCAAGGGCAACTGGGGGTTTGGCATGTGCACCCACTACGGCGCCGTCTTCACCGGCTGCGCCTCGGCCCTGGGCTACGTGGCTCGCGTCCTCGTCGTCGACCACCACTGCATGGCCGAAATCTGGTCCGACGAACTGCAAAAGTGGATCCTCCAGGACGCCGGCCCCGGACGCGAGCACGACGCCACCTACGAGCACCGCAGCATCCCGGTCAACGCCCTCGAATTCCACCGCTTTCACGCCGCCAAAAAAGCCCACCACCTCACCATCAACAAACTGCCCAATAAATCCACCGCCAAAATGACCAACAGCTGGGCCAGTCTCTTCCGCCGCTTCGCCATCCCCCTGCGCAACAACCACCTGATCGAAGCCGAACCCGCCGAACTGCACCACGGCTACAGCCAGTACCACTGGGACGGCTACCTGTGGTGGTCCGCCGACATCGATCCCCAATTCCCCGAGTACTCTCTGCAAACTTCCCGCCCCGCCGACTTCAACTGGTCGGTCAACCAAACCCGCCTCTACTCCCAGGCCACGGAAAAAGCCGGCACGCTCGACGTCATCACAGAAACAGTCACCCCCAACTTTTCGCACTTCCTGGTGCAAATAGACGGCGGCGACTGGCAAAAACACACCGGCCCCCTGCAGTGGGAATTACACGCCGGGGACAACAAATTATCGGTCCGCGGCGTCAATATCTTTGGGAAAGAAGGTCGGTCTGCACATCTCCACCTTCGCTATAATCCTTAGATCTACTAATTATGCTTTGAATGGGCGTTTGCCTGTAACGCGGGGAATGAGTGAGGGACCACCCCATTCCCGACCGTCCCCGACCCAAGCCAACTTGCAATCACCCCCATATCCCCCCTATCTTTACACCATGCAAATCGCCGTCTTCACCGACGAAATCAACCGCCAGAACCCGTCCCGCGCCATCCACCTCGCCGC